>JBKOWA010000595.1:0-6949 GCA_046724155.1 Actinomycetota bacterium | reverse complement strand
CTCGGCGCGACCCGTTCGGTCCCGGTCGCCCCGGATACAACGATGTGGCCTCGGGTGGCAGGTTCGGGTACCAACGGGCGGCAGGAGCGCTATCGTGATCACTCCCGTACCGGGGTACCCGGTACGGGAGGCTCGGTCAGGGGTCCAGTCGTCAGCTAGGGGAGAGGAGACCTGCATTGCGTCGGGTCCGTGGATCTTTAGTGGTCGGCGTGGCCGTACTCGCGCTTGCCGGCCTGTCACTCGCCGCCTGCGGCAACGACAACACGACCAACCCACCCGCCACGCCCGGCGGCGGCACCAGCGCGCCGGTGAGCAGCATCAAGGTCGGGATGGCCTACGACATCGGCGGTCGCGGCGACCAGTCGTTCAACGACTCCGCCGCCCGCGGCCTGGACAAGGCCAAGAGCGACTACGGCGTCGAGGTCAAGGAGCTCGAGGCCACCGCCGGTGAGACCGATGCCCAGAAGGAGGACCGGCTGCAGCAGCTCGTCGAGGGCGGGTACAACCCGATCATCGCGGTCGGCTTCGCCTATGCCGGCCCACTGGGCAAGGTTGCCAAGGAAAACCCGAACGTGAAGTTCGGGATCATCGACGACTTCACCGAGGGCACCGACACCGGTCCCAACATCGCCAACCTGACCTTCGCCGAGAACGAGGGCTCCTTCCTGGTGGGCGTCGCGGCGGCGCTGAAGAGCAAGACCGGGCACGTCGGCTACATCGGCGGGGTGAAAGTTCCGCTGCTGCAGAAGTTCGAGGCCGGCTACCAGGCCGGGGTGAAGGCGGTCAAGCCGTCGGACAAGGTGGACGTCAAGTACCTGACCCAGCCGCCGGACTTCACCGGGTTCAACGACCCGGCCAAGGGCCAGACGGCCGGCCAGGGGATGTACGACGGGGGCGCCGACGTCGTCTACGCCGCCGCCGGCGGGTCGGGGGCCGGTGTCTTCAAGGCTGCCAAGTCCTCGGGAAAGCTGGGCATCGGGGTTGACTCCGACCAGTACAACCAGAAGGCGCTGGACGCAGTCAAGGACGTGATCATGACGTCGATGATCAAGAAGGTCGACGTGGCGGTGTACGACTTCATCACCTCGATCAAGGACGACAAGTTCGCCGCCGGCAACAAGGTGTACGACCTGAAGGCGGGCGGCGTCGACTACGCCACCAGCGGCGGCCAGGTCGACGACATCAAGGCGCAGCTCGACTCGTACAAGCAGAAGATCATCTCGGGCGAGATCAAGGTGCCCTCGACGGTTTCGTAGGGCGGTCGCCGGCGGGTCCGGGACGGCGGGAGCCGGCCCGGACCCGCTCCGGCCTATCCGGGGGAGCGTGCGCCATGACCGAGAACTCCGCGGCGACCGTGTCGCCGAACCGCAGCAGGGCCGCCCATGGATGACAGCCAGACCGGCGAGGCTGGTGGGATCGCGGTCGAGCTGCGCGGGATCACCAAGCGGTTCCCCGGCGTCGTGGCGAACTCCGATGTGGACATCACCGCCCGCCGGGGCACCGTGCACGCCATCGTCGGGGAGAACGGGGCCGGCAAGTCCACCCTGATGAACATCCTGTACGGGATGATCAAGCCGGACGAGGGGACGATCCGGGTGAACGGCCGGGACGTGGCCTTCCACTCGCCGGCCGACGCCATCGCCGCCGGGATCGGCATGGTGCACCAGCACTTCATGCTGGCCGACAACCTGACCGTGCTGGAGAACGTGGTCCTGGGCAGCGAGCCGCGCCGGGGCCCGATGCTGGACTTCCAGGCCGCCCGGACCCGGATCCGGGAGATCTCCCGCAGCTACGGGCTGGACATCGACCCGAACGAGCTGGTCGAGGAGCTCGGCGTCGGCGAGCGGCAGCGGGTGGAGATCCTCAAGGTGCTCTACCGGGGGGCGCGGATCCTCATCCTCGACGAGCCCACCGCGGTCCTCGTCCCGCAGGAGGTGGACGAGCTGTTCGGCAACCTGCGCGAGCTGAAGGCCGAGGGGCTGACCATCCTGTTCATCTCGCACAAGCTGGACGAGGTGCTCGCGGTGGCCGACGCGATCACCGTCATCCGCCGGGGCACAACGGTCGCCAGCGTGTCCCCGGACGACGTCACCGCAGGGCGGCTGGCCGAGCTGATGGTGGGCAGCGCGCTGCCGGTGCCGGAGCTGCGCGAGTCCACGGTGACCGACCGGGCGGTCCTCGAGGTGGCCGGCCTGGGGGTGCGCTCCCCGGACGGCCGCCCGGTGCTGGACGACGTCTCGTTCACCATCCACGCCGGCGAGGTGCTCGGCATCGCCGGGGTGGAGGGCAACGGCCAGGCCGAGCTGGTGGACGCCCTGATGGGCATCCGCCCGCTGTCCGCCGGCCACATCCGGGTGCTCGGCCGGGACATCACCAAGGCGAGCACCCGGGCCCGGCGGCGGCTCGGCATGGGCTACATCCCCGAGGACCGGCACCGGCAGGGCCTGCTGCTGGAGGCCAGCCTGTGGGAGAACCGCATCCTGGGCCACCAGAACTCAGCCCCCAACGCCCGCGGCTTCCTGCTCAACCGGCGCGGCGCCAAGGCGGACACCCGGCGGATGATCGACGTCTACGACGTGCGCACGCCGGGCATCGAGGTCAAGGCGGCGTCGCTGTCCGGTGGCAACCAGCAGAAGCTCATCGTCGGCCGGGAGATGAGCAGCGAGCCAGTGGTGCTCATCGCGGCGCACCCCACCCGGGGGGTTGACGTCGGGGCGCAGGCCGCGATCTGGGAGCACATCCGCACCGCGCGCGCGGCCGGGCTGGCGGTCCTGCTGATCTCCGCGGACCTGGAGGAGCTGATCGGCATGTCGGACTCGCTGGCGGTCATCCTGCGCGGCCGGCTGGTGGCGCGCTACTCCCCGCACGAGGTCAGCCCCGAGCAGCTCGGCTCGGCGATGACCGGTGCCGGCGAGGGGGCAGCCGGCGAGGGGGGATCCTGATGCCTCCCGGAGCGGCGGAAGGAGGCGGACGGTGATGCGCCGGCTGTCCGGCCGCTCGGTGCTGCTCGGCATCGCGGCACCGGTCGCGGCGCTGCTCTTCGCGGCCCTGGTCTCGGCCGCGATCCTGGCCGCCACCGGGCACCAGCCGCTCGACGTCTTCCAGGCCATGTTCCGGTCGGCCAAGCGGCCGCGGACCGTGGTCAACAGCATCAACAGCGCGACCACGTACTACTTCTCGGCACTGGCGGTGGCCATCGGGTTCCGGATGAACCTGTTCAACATCGGGGTGGACGGTCAGTACCGGCTGGCGGCCATGCTCGCCGCCGCGTTCGCCGGTGCCACGTTCATGGACGGCCTGCCCCCGGTGCTGCGGGTCTCCTCGACCATCGTGGTGGCCATGCTGGTCGGTGCCGCGTGGGCCGGCATCGCGGCGCTGCTCAAGGTGACCCGCGGGGTCAGCGAGGTCATCTCGACGATCATGCTGAACGCGGTGGCCACCGCGCTGGTGTCGTACCTGCTGAACCCGCACCGGCTCGCGGTGTCGGTGGCCGGCAGCAACAACATCGGCACCCGGCCGATCACCGCGGGCGGCCAGGTCCCGGGCTTCTCCTACCCCGGCACCAGGTCGGAGATCTTCGGCCTGCTGGTGCTCGCGGTCGTCGCGGGGATCGTCTACGCGCTGACGCTGTCCCGGACCCGGTTCGGCTTCGAGATCAGGGCCACCGGGCTGTCCGAGTCGGCCGCCGTCGCCAGCGGGGTGAATGTCAAGCGGATGGTGGCCACCGCGATGCTGCTGTCCGGCGCGGTCGCCGGGCTGGTCGGCATGCCGCAGCTGCTCGGCTCGTCGTACTCCTACTCGCTGGACTTCCCCACCGGGCTCGGCTTCACCGGCATCGCGATCGCCCTGCTCGGGCGCAACACGCCGGTGGGCATGGCGTTCGCGGCGCTGCTGTGGGGCGTCCTGGACCAGTCCGCGAACGTGCTGGACATCAGCGGCGTGCCGAAGGAGATCGTGGCCGTGATGCAGGGCGTGATCGTGCTGTCGGTGGTCATCGCGTACGAGCTGGTCCGCCGGTACCGGCTGCGGCTGGAGCAGCGGGACGTCGGCCGGGCCCTGGGCACCGCCGCCGCCCCACCGGCGCCGGTGACGGCATGAGCACCGCGAGCCGACAGCGAGTGAGCATCGCAGCCCGGTCGGGGTCCCCTTTGGGGTGGCCGGGCGAGCTGCGGGGTCCCCGCGAAAACGTGGAGCTTGCGGAGCGTTTTCGTGGGGTGCAGGTGCGGAGCGAGCGCGGAGGCGAGCAATGAGCGCCGGGCTGACGGTCGGCAGCGAGCCGGTTGCCGCGCCGGCGCAGCGGCGGCGGATCCCGCCGGTCGGCTACCTCGGGTTGGCCGCGGCGATGCTGGCCGTCGTCTCGGCGGTGCGGGTCTTCACCGGCGCGCAGGACCTGACCTCCTCGGGCACGGTGGCCGCGGCGCTGACCGCGGCGGTGCCGATCGGGCTGGCCGGCCTCGGCGGCCTGTGGTCCGAGCGGGCCGGGGTGGTGAACATCGGCCTCGAGGGGCAGATGGTGCTCGGCACCTGGGGCGCCGGGTATGCCGGGTACCAGTGGGGGCCGTGGGCCGGGGTGGCGTTCGGGCTGCTGCTCGGCGCGCTCGGCGGGCTGCTGCACGGGCTGGCCACGGTGACCTTCGGCGTGGACCACATCATCTCCGGCGTGGCGATCAACCTGATCGCGCCCGGCGTGACGCTGTTCCTGGCCAAGCTCGAGTTCAGCCACGCCCCCGGCGGCGGGCAGAAGCAGTCGCCGCCGGTCAGCGACGTCCAGCACCTGACCCTGCCCGGGCTGTCCTCGGCTCTGCAGACGATCGAGCGCAAGCAGTGGTTCTTCATCTCCGACCTGGCGGGCCTGATCCGCGGCCTGACCACCAACGTGTCGCTGCTGTCGATCGTCGCCGCGGTGCTGTTCGTGCTCACCTTCTACGTGTTGTGGCGCACCGCGTTCGGGCTGCGGCTGCGGTCCTGCGGCGAGGCGCCGTACGCGGCGGAGTCGCTGGGCGTGAAGGTGCTCTCCCACAAGTACGCCGCGGTGGTCGCCTCCGGCGCGCTGGCCGGGCTCGGCGGCGCGTTCCTGGCGGTCAGCTCCGGGCAGTACCGGGAGGGCCAGGTAGCCGGCCGTGGCTTCATCGGGCTGGCCTCGATGATCTTCGGCAACTGGCGGCCCGGCGGGCTGGCGGCCGGTGCCGGCCTGTTCGGCTACACCGACGCGATGCAGCTGCGCGGCTCGGACGCCGTGCACGCGCTGCTGCTGCTGCTCGGCATCGCGCTGCTGGTGCTGGCCGCGGTGCAGTTCCGGGCCCGGCGGCGGGCGCTGGCCGCGGTCGCGGCCGGGCTCGGTGTGGTGTTCGTGGTGTGGTTCGCGACCACCGACGAGCTGCCGCCCGAGCTGGTCGGCGCGGCACCCTACGTGGTCACCCTGCTGGTGCTGGCGCTGGCCTCGCAGCGGCTGCGGATGCCCAAGGCGGACGGCATGGTCTACCGCAAGGGCGAGGGGCATTGACCGCCGGCGAGCCACCCGGCGGCGCCGCCGGGCCGGACTGGGCGGCCCCGGACTGGACGGCACTGCGGGCGGCGGCGGTGCAGGCGACGCGCGGCGCGTACGCGCCGTACTCGCGGTTCCCGGTCGGTGCCGCCGCGCTCGTCGACGACGGCCGGGTGGTGGTCGGCTGCAACGTGGAGAACGCCTCGTACGGCCTCGGCCTGTGCGCCGAGTGCGGGCTGGTCTCGGCGCTGCACGCCACCGGGGGCGGCCGCCTGCTGGCGGTGTCGTGCGTGGACGGTGCCGGCGCCCCGCTGATGCCGTGCGGCCGGTGCCGCCAGCTGCTGTGGGAGCACGGCGGCCCGGCGTTGCTGGTGGAGACGGCGGGCGGCGCGCGCCCGCTGGCCGAGCTGCTGCCGGCCGCCTTCGACGCGCAGGATCTCGGCCGGTGACCCGCCCGGCACACCAAGGGCGTGTCTGATGGATCTTCAGCCTGCTGCGCGACGCCCAGCCGGCGCCTCGCTGCGTTGTCGTCGTCGCCGATACAACAGCGGTATCGGCCTCCTCCTCCGCCTTGCGATGCATCCGGCTGGATCGCCGCTCGCGACGGCCAAGATCCATCAGGCACGCCCTGGGAGGCTGCGGTGAGCTTCGACGCGGTGGACGTGATCCGCACCAAGCGGGACGGCGGCCGGCTGCCCGACGAGCAGATCGACTGGGTGGTCGACGCCTACACCCGCGGTGCCATCCCCGATGAGCAGATGGCCGCGCTGCTGATGGCGATCCTGCTGCGCGGCATGACCCCGGACGAGACCGCCCGGTGGACCCTGGCGATGATCGAGTCCGGCGAGCGGATGGACCTGTCCGCGGTGGACCGGCCGACGGTGGACAAGCACTCCACGGGTGGGGTCGGCGACAAGATCACCCTGGTGCTCGCCCCGCTGGTGGCGGCCTGCGGCGCGGTCGTGCCGCAGCTGTCCGGCCGCGGGCTCGGCCACTCCGGCGGCACGCTGGACAAGCTGGAGGCCATCCCGGGCTGGCGGGCCCGGCTGACCCCCGCCGAGTACCGGTCCCAGCTGCGGGACGTCGGCGCGGTGGTGTGCGCGGCCGGGGACACCCTGGCGCCCGCCGACCGCAAGCTGTACGCGCTGCGGGACGTCACCGGCACGGTGGAGTCGATCCCGCTGATCGCCAGCTCGATCATGAGCAAGAAGATCGCCGAGGGCGCGTCCGCGCTGGTGCTGGACGTCAAGGTGGGGTCCGGGGCGTTCATGAAGAACGTCGCCGACGCCCGGGAGCTGGCCACGACGATGGTCGGGCTCGGCGGTGCGCACGGGATGCGCACGGTCGCGCTGCTCACCGCGATGGACACGCCGCTGGGGATGGCGGCCGGCCACTCGCTGGAGGTGGCCGAGGCGGTGGAGGTGCTCTCCGGCGGCGGCCCGCCCGACGTGGTCGAGCTGACCC
>JBKOWA010000254.1:0-11853 GCA_046724155.1 Actinomycetota bacterium | reverse complement strand
GGTCAGGCCGGTCAGGATGATCGGGAGGTGGCGGTAGCTCGAGGAGAGCCGGAGCTGGACGGGCGCGCTGCCGTGGCCGAGATCGAGGTGGTCCAGCGGGCCGGTCCAGGTGGCGGTCACCAGCCCGCGGCGTTCTCCCTCGAGCAGCCGCGTCGCCTTGGCCACCCGGATGTTGCTCTTCACCCGCTGGAGGAAGGGGGGAACCTGGTCGGGCGGCAGGGACACGACGAGCGTGCTCGGTACCACCTGCTTGACCACGCTCACGTCGGTGGTGTCGGTGAGCCCCAGGGCGTAGCTGACCAGCGTCCGGCGGCGGGCGATGGCCGCCGAGCGGGAGGCCAGACCCGACCATGCGGGAGCCGAGATATCGGCGTACGGGCTGCCGGGGGCGTCGATCTTCCCGTCGGTGATGACGATCAGGGCGGCTACCCCGTTGGCGCCCGGACGCTCGAGCTCGGCCAGCCCGGCGTCCAGCGCGGCACCGATGTCCGTGCCCGAGCCCAGCGCGTCGGCAGGCAGCCGGCCCAGTGCGGGGTCCGGCGACCTGCCCACCGGCGCGGAGTACCGCAGATTCGGCGTGGTGTCGAAGGTCAGCAGGGACAGGTGGTCCTCCGGCGAGAGGGCGGCCAGAAACGGACGTGCGGCCTCCCGCACCCGCGAGTACCGGTTGTCCTCGCGCATGCTCCCGCTCGTGTCGATGAGCAGGACGTAGTCCGCGGCCACGGCGTCGACGCCGAGAGCATTGAGTACCTGCGCGCCGCTCGGCGCGTACCCGGATAACGCCGGAGCCGCAGCGACCTCGGCGCCGGCCCTTGGACCGAAGCCGGCCGCGAGGAGAGCGAGGGCGGCGAGAAACACCGCCGTGTGCCGGCGGCGGGTCAGGATCGGCGCCAGCCTATGTCGGGCGGACGTCGCCGGTCCGGACGGCGGCAGGTATGGCGGTCTGCCATCCGAGGACCTGTCCATGGGACGGCGCTGTGTGCTGCAGTAGTGCACGGTGATCTCCAAGATCTGGCCGCCTGGACATGTCATCGCGCTTAACGATGGCCGCGGCATGTGGTTACCCTGCGGCCGCTGCCCGCGTTGCCGCACCTCGCCTTGCGCCGTGGGAGACGTCCGGCAATGCGCAGGAAGCGACATGGCGTTCTGACCGGGGCGACGACTGGCTACTTCATCACCAGAACGCAGCCAGAACGTACTACTGGGAAGAGGCCACGCGGGCGGCATTCAGTGGAATTGGCCACTCTTTGTCAGGTGGCGCCGGCCAGGCGTCGTGGTCGATTTGCTGGCCATTCTGGAGACCAGCCGGCGGAACATAACTGTCGGCGGCATGTCTCTGGTTGCCGCCCTCACCTTGGTGGCTCGGTCTGCGGGGTCGTGGTGGTGGCGGGTGTGTCAGGGCTGGGGGAGGTCGGCCAGGCGGTTGGCCAGGAAGGCCCGCTCGGCGGCGTTGTCGGCCAGCTCGAGCGCGGCCCGGTAGGCGGTGGCGGCCGCTGCGGGGCGGCCCAGCCGGCGCAGCAGGTCGGCCTTGGTGGCGGGCAGGTACCGGTACCCGGCCAGCCGGCCGTCCCGTTCCAGCGCCTCGACCTCGGCCAGACCGGCGGCCGGGCCGGCCACCATGGCCACCGCGACCGCCCGGTTCAGCGCCACCACCGGCGACGGCCAGGCCACCAGCAGCTCGTCGTAGACGGCCAGCACCTTGGGCCAGTCGGTCTGCTGGTAGCTCGGGGCCTCGGCGTGCAGCGCGGCGATGGCCCCCTGCAGGGCGAACCGGCCGGCGTGCGCGCCGCGCAGGCTGTCCAGCACCAGGTCGATGCCCTCCTCGATCGCGGCATGGTCCCAGCGGGACCGGTCCTGCTCCTCCAGCAGCAGCATCCGGCCGTCGAGGCCCACCCGGGCGTCCCGGCGGGCATCGGTGAGCAGCAGCAGGCCGAGCAGCCCGCGGACCTCGGGCTCGTCCGGCATCAGCCCGTGCAGCATCCGGGCCAGGCCGATGGCACGCTCGACCAGGTCGGGCCGGACCAGGTCGGCGCCGGCCGGTGCGGTGTGGCCGGTGGTGAACAGCAGGTGCAGCACGGTCAGCACGGCGTCCAGCCGGTCCGGCAGCTCGGCAGCCTCCGGCACCCGGTAGGGGATCCGGGCCGCGGCGATCTTCTTCTTGGCCCGGGTCACCCTGGCCGCCATCGTCGACTCGGTGACCAGGAACGCCTGCGCGATCTCCGCCGTGGTCAGCCCGCACACCAGCCGCAGGGTGAGGGCCACCTGCGCCTCGCGGGCCAGCGCCGGGTGGCAGCAGGTGAAGACCAGCCGGAGCCGGTCGTCCGGGATCGCCTCGTCCATGCCGTCACCCCCTGCCCCGGGCTCGGCGTCGGGCTCGACCAGCAGCGGGAGCTTGGCCCGCAGCGTGGCGGCGCGCCGGTGCGCATCCATGGCGCGGCGCCGGGCGATGGTGGTCAGCCACGCGCCCGGCCGGCTCGGGATCCCCTCCCGGACCCACGCCTCCAGCGCGGCGAGGTAGGCCTCCTGGACGCACTCCTCGGCGAGATCCAGATCGGCGGCGACGCGCACCGTCGCGGCGAGCACGAAGGCCCACTCGCGGCGGTGCGCGTCGGCGACAGCGTCCCGCACCTCGGTAGCCCGGATCTCGGTAGCCCGGATCTCGGTATCCCGGATCTCGGCGGCCCGGATCTCGGCGGCCCGGATCTCGGCGGCCCGGATCTCGGTAGCCCGGATCTCGGTAGCCCGGATCTCGGTGCCCCCGTCCGTAGCCGAGACGCTGGCGGCCCCGTCGGTGGCGGGGACGTCGGTGGCTCCGCCGGCGGACCGGACATCTGCGGCATTGCCCGTTCCCCCGTGCGCCACAAGGCCCCCTCGGGTAGCGCAGCTCACATAGCGGACGTGTCCATGATCGGTCGGACCTCGACACCACCGTACGGGGCCGGGCACAGCTTGCCGAACGCGATCGCCTCGTCCAGGTCCTTGGCCTCGATCAGGTAGTAGCCGCCGAGCGCCTCCTTCGTCTCCACGAACGGGCCGTCGGTGACCACGTCGCCGCGGATCGTGGTTGCGGTGCCGGTCGGCTGCAGCGCGTTGCCGGCCACCATCCGGTCGCCCAGCTGCTGAGCGAACCGGCCGTGCTCCTCCGCCGACTTCTGCCACACCTCCGACGACGGGTCGGCGTATGCGGTCTCGTTCTCGTAGATCAAGATCAGGTACTGAGCCATCGCGGTTCCTCCACGGTGTCGGGTCGGCTCTGACGCAACTACGTCGTGCGGGCCCCGGCGCGATCGACAGCCCGCCCCGAGATTTTTGACAACCCGGCGCGGAGCCGCGGCCGGATCGCGTACGAGGGGCAAAACGATCTGGATCGATGCCGGCCCGCGTGCCAGTCTTGGGGCTTGGCCCTGAGCGAGGAGGTCCCCCCATGTCCACCGAAGAGCAGCCGGCCGGCGCCGCGGACGCTGCCGAGGACGCCGCTGATCGCGCTGCCGAGGACGCCGCCGATCACGGTGCCGAGGACGAGGTTCGCCGCAAGTTCCGCGAGGCGCTGGAACGCAAGCAGCACCAGCACGCCGCGGGCAACGCGGCCGGCGACGGTCGGGATCCCTCGAAGGTGCACGATGCGCACGGCCCCGCCGCCAGCCGGCGGTCGTTCCGCCGTAAGAGCGGCTGACACAGGAGCGGTTCCCGCGGGGCCGGCCACCGCCCGGCCGGCCCGGGGCCCGGCCCGGCAGAGCACGCTGCGGAGCCGTACGGCGTCCCGGAGGCCCGGCGGCAGCTGAACTCACCAGCCGGCCGACCGCCGGTGGACCCCATCGGGGCCCACCGGCGCCCCTCCAGGCCGTGCCGTCAACCGATCGGGTTCGGCGCCCAAAAACGAAACGTTCTCGTAGCGATGATAGATGGCCCACGCACGCGAATTTTCCGGCGGGGTACGACAGTTTCCGGCGTTCCGGCGCCAGGCCGGGTGAGGCTGTCAGGAGTCGGTGGCCAGCAGCTCGTCCCAGCGCTGCTGCGCCGCCGGCCGCCACAGCAGGTACGTGTGGTGGAACAGGGCGGCCGCCCGGGTGCCGCTCCACCGCGGCGGCAGCAGCTCGGGCGGCAGTTGCGGGTCGAGGAACGGGAACCGGCGCCACTCGTGCACCAGCCGGATCTGGGCCCGCAGCATCTCGTCCGCGCTGTGCACCCGCAGCTCGCTGAACTCGGCGATGAACTGCTCGTACCGCGCCGCGACGCCACCCAGGTCCCAGGCCGCGGCCACCATGTCCTGCTGCTGCCCGACCGTGCCGTACTGCGCGGTGAAGGACATCGCGCCGGGGGACAGCTCCAGGTGGTCCAGGATGGTGCGGGCCTCCGCCTGCCGGGACACGTCCGGGCTCACCCACACCCCCGGTGCCGGCGAGCCGAAGCCGGCCCAGCTCAGCTGGGTGCGCAGCCGGTGCCGCAGCTCGCGCTTGGCCTCCGGCACCGAGACCAGCACCACCAGCCACAGCCCGTCCCAGGGCCGATCCCGCCGGCCGAAGCCGTAGATCCGCTCCGCACCCTCAGCGAGCAGGTTCCGCCCGGGCGCGGTCAGCTCCCAACGCACCCGGCGCCCGAACCGCCGCGAGACGATCCACCCCTCGCTGGCACTGCGGGCCAGCGCCTGCCGGGCCGACTTCTCCTCGATGTCGAACATGGCCAGCGCGCCGACCAGCGTCGAGGTCCACGCCGCCTCCTGGCGGGGGAGGACGAACTCGCCCAGCACCGTCATCAGCAGCGACCGGGCGCTGGTGTCACCCAGCTCGCGGCGCCGGGACAGCACCGGCCCGGCCGGACCGTCCGCGGCGCCGGCCGCGATGCCGTCCGGGCCCCGGTCGCGAGTGCTCGCGTCCGCTGCCGCGGCCCGACGTTCCGCGATGGTCACCTGGCTCCTGTTCGGGTCGTCGCCGACCGGACTGACCGGTCTCGGCCCCCCTGCCGCAGTATCACACCAACCGGTCGACCAGCGGACGCCATGACCCGCCGAGCGGTGCCGTCGACCACCGGCGGTGACCCGCCCGCGCTGCGGACGCACCAGCGCGAATCGACTACGTCAGGTGTTCCTCAGCGTGGAAGGGCAGACCTCGTGCTCGGGGTCTCACCACAGCTAGTTCACCTCGGGGTCTCACCACAGCAAGCTCACGAGGTCGCCAACTCGATAGGTCCACGTGTGCTATGGCGCGGTGCCGGGCCAGGTCAGGGTGACGACGTGGCGGGTGGTGGTGCCGAGGTCCGGCGGGGTGGCTGGGTCGACCTCGAGGTCGCGGAGGGCGGCGGCCACGTCGGGGGTGGACTCCGGGGGCAGGCACAGCCGGCGGCGGGTGACCTCGACCATCTCCTCGAACGAGGCGTAGTCCGGGGCGGCGGGGCGGGCCCAGCGGTGTACCTCGGGCTGCAGCCCGAGCTCGTGGAGCACGGCGATGGCGTCCTCGGCGGTGGGGCCGGTGGGCCGTTGCAGGCCGTGGAAGCGCAGCCACAGCGGGTTGAGGGAGACCAGCGGGTGCCGGTCGTTCAGCTCGACCACCACCCGGCGGCGGGCGTGCCGGGTCAGCTCGGTGACGAACGGGGCGATGTCGGGGACGTTGTAGAGCACGTGCGTGCACACGACCAGGTCGGCGGGTTCCACCCGGTCGGCGACGTCCGGCCACCGGCCGCACACCAGCTGCACCGGCAGGTCAAGCGCGGCGGCCCGCTCGGCGTAGCGGGCCAGCATCGCCTCGTTCTCGTCCACCGCGGTGGCGGAGGCGGTCTGCGGGGCGAGCGGGAGGCTGGCGGCGCCGGCGCCGGCGCCCACGTCGAGCACGGTGCCCGGGTCGGCCAGGGCGGCGGCGGCCACCCGGTACGTCAGGCCGCTCGGCTCGGCGACCTGGCGCTGGGCGCGCCGGACGAAGACCTGCTGGGGGAGCACCCAGGGGGATTCGGTGGCCCGGGCCAGGATCGGCTCGGGGATGGCCCAGGCGGCGAGTTGCGCGGCCCAGCTGTGCAGCACGTCCATGGTGTGAGCCTGCACCATGGCCATGCTCGGTGCGCGTTCCTCCGGCCGGCTGGCGGGGCCACGGGCGACGGCCGGCCGGAGCCGGGTGGATCAGTAGGGGAGGATCCGCCCGGAGGGGGTTCTCAGGTCCAATGGGATGGGCGTACGTCGGACAGGGCTCTTGGTGACCTGTATCCGCTGCATGTATACCGCCTCCTCCGGCAGATCGAGGTCAGGACCGGTGCTACCTATAGGAGCAAGCTCGCCTATGATCCGGACATCGTCACGCCATCGGGTTGAGTACCCAGCCTGTCAGGGAATCCTCAAAGGGCACTGGACTTCTGCTGGATCCACGCTGGGGCCCGGTGGGCTCCCGGTAAACCGGGCGAAGCGCCGCAAGATAGGCGATCGCGCAGGGCTCAGCCGGCGCGCTGGCGCAGGCCCTCGAAGGCCACCGCGCACACCGCATCGGCCAGCGTCTCGGCATCCACGGGGCCGCCCGGGGTGTACCACTCGACCAGCGAGTTGACCATCCCGAACAGCAGCCGGCCGGTCACCGCGGGACTGGCGGCGCAGCGCAGGTCGCCGTCCGCCCCGGCTTGCTGCATCAGCTTGGTCACCAGGCGGTCGAACTCCCGGCGCCGGGCCAGCGCCTCCCGCTCCACCTCGGTGTTGCCGCGCACCCGCAGCAGCAGCGTGACGTACGGCAGCCGGTCCACCAGCACCGCGACGCTGCCGCGCACCAGCCGCTCCAGCCGGTCCACGGCCCGGCCGTCGGCGTTCTCCACCCGCCGGGCCAGCTCGAACAGCCCGTCCAGGGCTCGGTCGATGGCCAGCCGCAGCAGCTCCTCCTTGCTGGTGACGTGGTGGTAGATCGCCGCCTTGGTGATGCCCAGCCGGCGGGCCAGGTCGTCCATGCTGGTGCCGTCGTACCCGCGCTCGTTGAACACCTCGACCGCCACCCGTAGCAGCGACTCCCGGTCGTAGCCGGGCCGGCCGCGGCGGGTCGGCTGAGGGGTGCTCATCCGCCGAGTATCGCAGCCGGACTGCTCCGCTCGGCGGGTACGGGTTACGATGCTGAACGAATGGACGGTAAGTAAATGCCGAGGGGGTTTGCTCGGATGGCGGTCCTGCGCAGTTACCTGGCCGGCGGTTGGCGTACGCCTGCGGAAGAGGGCATGCCGCTGCCCGACGCGGTCACGGGGGATGAGGTGGCCCGGATCTCCTCGGCCGGCCTGGACATCGCGGGGGCCCTCGAGCACGGCCGCCGGGTGGGCGGGCCGGCGCTGCGCGAGCTGACCTTCCACCAGCGGGCCGCGCTGCTGAAGGCGCTGGCCGCGGCGCTGCGCGAGCACCGCAAGGAGCTGTACGCGCTGTCCGCCCGCACCGGGGCGACGCTGGGAGACTCGAAGTTCGACGTCGACGGCGGGATCGGGGTGCTGTTCAGCTACGCCAGCAAGGGCCGGCGGGAGCTGCCGAACGACACCGTCTACGTGGACGGCAACGTGGAGCCGCTGGGCCGCGGCGGCACGTTCGTCGGCCAGCACGTCTGCACGCCGCTACGCGGTGTCGCGGTGCAGGTCAACGCGTTCAACTTCCCGGTGTGGGGGCCGCTGGAGAAGTTCGCACCGGCGTTCCTGGCCGGGATGCCCACCCTGGTCAAGCCGGCCAGCCAGACCGCCTACCTCACCGCGCGGCTGGTCGAGCTGGTGCTGGACGCCGGCCTGCTGCCCGCGGGCACGCTGCAGCTGCTGTGCGGCGGCGCCGGCGACCTGTTCGACCACCTCACCGCGCAGGACCTGGTGGCTTTCACCGGGTCGGCGTCCACCGCGCAGCGGCTGCGGGCGCACCCGGCGGTGGTGCGGCACGCGGTCCGGTTCAACGCCGAGGCGGACTCGCTGAACTGCTCGATCCTCGGCCCGGACGCCACCCCGGGCACGCCCGAGTTCGACCTGTACGCCGACCAGCTGGTCACCGAGATGACCGTGAAGGCCGGGCAGAAGTGCACCGCGATCCGCCGCGCCTTCGTGCCGGCCGCGGTGCTGGAGGAGGTGGCCCGGGCGGTGCGGGACCGGCTGGCCGAGGTCACCGTCGGCAACCCGGCCAACCCCGACGTCCGGATGGGTGCGCTGGCCAGCCTGGAGCAGCGCGAGGAGGTACGCCGGTCGCTGAAGTCGCTGCTCGAGGTGGGCCGGCCGGTGTTCGGCGACCCGGAGCGCGTGGACGTCCTGGACGCCGACGCCGGGCGCGGTGCGTTCCTGTCCCCGATCCTGCTGGCCTGTGACGACCCGGACGCCGCGGCGCCGCACGAGGTGGAGGCGTTCGGGCCGGTCAGCACCCTGCTGCCGTACACCTCGACCGAGCAGGTGGTCGCGCTGGCCGCCCGCGGCGAGGGCAGCCTGACCGGCTCGGTCGTCACCGCCGCCCGGGAGTTCGCCCGGGACGTGGTGCTCGGGGTGGCGCCGTGGCACGGCCGGCTGCTGGTGCTGGACCGGCACGACGCCGGGGAGTCCACCGGGCACGGCTCGCCGCTGCCGATGCTGGTGCACGGCGGGCCCGGCCGGGCCGGCGGCGGGGAGGAGCTGGGCGGCATCCGGGGCGTGCTGCACCACATGCAGCGCACCGCGGTGCAGGCCAGCCCGGACGTGCTCGCGGCGGTCACCGGCCGCTGGGTGCCGGGCGCGGCGCGGAACGAGGGCGTGCACCCGTTCCGCAAGTCGCTGGCCGAGCTGCGGGTGGGCGACACCGTGGTGGCCGGCCCGCGGACCGTGACGATGGCCGACATCGAGCACTTCGCCGAGTTCACCGGCGACACCTTCTACGCCCACCTGGATGAGGAGGCGGCCCGGGCGAACCCGCTGTTCGGCGGCCGGGTGGCGCACGGGTACCTGGTGCTGTCGTTCGCCGCCGGGCTGTTCGTCTGGCCCGACCCCGGCCCGGTGCTGGCCAACTACGGGCTGGAGAACCTGCGGTTCCTCACCCCGGTGAAGCCCGGCGACGAGCTCACGGTCACGCTGACCGCCAAGCAGATCACGCCCCGGGTGGACGCCGACTACGGCGAGGTGCGCTGGGACGCCGACGTGGTGAACCAGGCGGGGGAGCCGGTGGCCCGGTACGACGTGCTCACCCTGGTGGCGAAGGAGGGCGGCGCGAGTGGCTGAGCCGACCGGCGCGGCCGAAACTGTCGGAGTGACCGGGACGACGGGTGCGGCTGAGTCGACCACAGCGGCTGGATCAACCGCAGCGGCTGGATCAACCACGGCGAGTGGGCCAACCAGGATGATGGGGACGGCACCGCCGGCCGGGTCGGCCTCGGAGGACGCGCTGCGGGCGCACTTCGAGCACTTGGTGGCGCGGGACCAGCGGATCGAGCCGCGGGACTGGATGCCCGAGGGTTACCGCAGGACGATGATCCGGCAGATCGCGCAGCACGCGCACTCGGAGATCATCGGCATGCAGCCCGAGGGCAACTGGATCACCCGGGCGCCGTCGCTGCGGCGCAAGGCCATCCTGCTGGCCAAGGTGCAGGACGAGGCCGGCCACGGGCTGTATCTCTATGCCGCCGCGGAGACCCTCGGCGCGGACCGCGCGGACCTGACCGGCAAGCTGGTCGAGAGCCGGCAGAAGTACTCCTCGATCTTCAACTACCCCACGCTCACCTTCGCCGACGTCGGGGTGATCGGCTGGCTGGTGGACGGCGCGGCGATCTGCAACCAGGTGCCGCTGTGCCGGTCCTCCTATGGCCCGTACGCCCGGGCGATGATCCGGATCTGCAAGGAGGAGTCGTTCCACCAGCGGCAGGGGTACGAGCTGCTGCTGACGATGATGGCCGGCAGCCCGGCGCAGCGCCGGATGGTGCAGGACGCCACCGACCGGTGGTGGTGGCCGTCGCTGATGATGTTCGGCCCGCCGGACACCGACTCGCCGAACACCGCCCAGTCGATGGCCTGGAAGATCAAGCGGCACAGCAACGACGAGCTGCGGCAGCGGTTCGTCGACATGACCGTGCCGCAGGCCGAGGCGCTGGGCGTCACCCTGCCCGACCCGGAGCTGCGCTGGAACGACGGGCGCGGGCACCACGACTTCGGCGCCGTGGACTGGGCCGAGTTCAAGCGGGTGATCGGCGGGAACGGCCCGTGCAACGCCCAGCGTCTCGCGCACCGCCGGGCCGCCCACGAGGACGGCGCCTGGGTGCGGGAGGCCGCGATGGCGTACGCGGCGAAGCGGGCGGCCCGGGCGAACGGAGCGGTGGCATGAGGCGCCCGGCGAAAGCGCTCCGCTGCGCTCCACGAATCTCGCGGGGGCCCCGCATGAAGCACCCTGCGAACGCGCTCCGCTGCGCTGCCCGCTTCCGGGGAGTTACTCATGACTGACCGGCCGGGGGACTACACCGCCGAGGGCGGCCACGGCGCGGTGCCGACCAGCGACTCGGGTGCGGGTGTCCCGCAGGGCGGCGTGCCGGTCGTCACCGACCCCGCCGTGGTGCGGCACGACTGGCCGCTGTGGGAGGTGTTCGTGCGCGGCAAGCGCGGGCTGAACCACGTGCACGTCGGCTCGCTGCACGCCGCGGACGGTGAGATGGCGCTCGGCAACGCCCGCGACCTGTACACCCGGCGGAACGAGGGCGTGAGCATCTGGGTGGTGAAGGCGGCCGACATCGTGGCGTCCAGCCCCGACGAGAAGGACCCGTTCTTCGCCCCGGCCGGCGACAAGGTCTACCGGCACCCGACGTTCTACGACATCCCCGACACCGTCCCGTACATCTGACGCCATGGACGACCACGTGTACCTGGCGATCACCGAGGAGAACGACGAAACCCGGTGGGCCTACGGCACCGGCTTCACCGACCCGCTGGCGGGGGTGGACACCGCGGTGCCGGCCGGCGTGGACACCGCGGACCTGGCGGCGTACTGCCTGATGCTCGGCGACGACGCGCTGGTCATGTCGCACCGGCTGCAGGAGTGGTGCGCCCGCGCCCCGGAGCTGGAGGACGACGTCGCGCTGGCCAACATCGGGCTGGACCTGCTCGGGCAGGCCCGGCTGCTGCTGTCCCGGGCCGGCGCGGTGGAGGCGGCCGGGGGAGCGCCGGCGCGGGACGAGGACGCGCTGGCGTACGGCCGGGAGGAGGCCGACTTCCGCAACGTCCGGCTGGTCGAGCTGCGCAACGGGGACTTCGCGCACACCGTGGCCCGGCTGCTGGTGTTCGCCGCCTGGCGGCTGGCGCTGCTGGGGCGGCTGACCGGCTCCGCCGACCCGGTGCTGGCCGCGGTCGCCGGCAAGGGGGTCAAGGAGGTGACCTACCACCGCGACTACGCGGCCCGCTGGCTGGTCCGGCTGGGCGACGGCACCGAGGAGTCGCACCGGCGCGCGCAGGCCGGCTTGGATGCGGTGTGGCCGCTGGTGGAGGAGCTGTTCGTGCCGCATCCGGTGGAGACCCGGCTGGCCGCGGCCGGGGTCGCGGTGGACCCGGCCGGGCTGCGCGCCGAGCTCGACGCGGTGCTCGACGAGGTGCTGGCCCCGGCGACGCTGACCCGGCCGGAGGTGGCCGCGCTGCCCGGCGTTGGCGGGCGGACCGGCCGGCACGGGGTGCACACCGAGGCGATGGGCTACCTGCTGGCCGAGCTGCAGAGCATCGCCCGGGCGTACCCGGGCGCGCGGTGGTGAGCCGGTCATGACGACTGCCCCGACCGCCCCGGCGCTGCCCGACCCGCAGGCGGTGGCCGCCGCCGTGCCCGACCCGGAGCTGCCCGTGCTCACCCTGGCCGACCTCGGCGTGCTGCGCCGGGTGGAGCGCACCGGCGACCGGGCCGTGCTGGTGACGATCACCCCGACCTACACCGGCTGCCCGGCCATGGAC
>JBKOWA010000012.1:0-1703 GCA_046724155.1 Actinomycetota bacterium | reverse complement strand
GGCAGCACCGCCCCGCCGGGCGGCTGAGCCGGCCGCGCCGCGGCGGCGTCAGCCGGTGGGGACGAGCTCGTCGGCCAGGGCGCGGAGGACCAGGCCGACGTCGGTGACCTCGCCGGTGGCCTGGGTGGAGCCGCGGTCGGCCAGCTTGGTGACCGTGGCGGGGTTGATGTCGACGCACACCAGGGGGATCGCGGCGGGCAGGATGTTGCCGGTGGCGATGCCGTGCAGCATGGTGGCCACCACGATGCAGAACCCGACGTCGACCAGCTGGGCCCGCATCGCCCGCTGCCCGGCGACCACGTCGGTGTACACGTCCGGCAGCGGGCCGTCGTCGCGGACCGAGCCGACCAGCACGAAGTCCGTGCCGGCCGCCACCATCGCGTGCATGATGCCGCCGGTCAGCACCCCGTCCTTGACCGCCTCCGCGATCGAGCCGCACCGCCGGATGGTGTTGATGGCCCGGATGTGGTGCTCGTGCCCGTGCGGGACGCCCCGGCCGTGCGACAGGTCCACCCCGAGCGACGTGCCGTACAGCGCCGACTCGATGTCATGGGTGGCCAGCGCGTTGCCGGCGAACAGCACGTCCACGAAGCCGGCGCGCACCAGCGCCGTCATGGCCGGCGCCGCCCCGGTGTGCACGATGGCCGGGCCGGCCACCCACAGCACCCGCTTGCCGGCGTCCTTGACCGCACGCATCTCCTCGGCGATCCGCCGCACCTGCAGCGCCTGCGGCCGCTCGCTGGAGACCTCCGCGGACATGAACCCGAACAGCTCGCCCGCGCCGTCCTCCTGGGGGGGCAGCAGCACCCGGACCCCGGACGCGCCGCACACCACCAGGTCGCCGGCCACCACGTCGCAGACCGGGACGGTGCGCACCGTCTCACCGGTGACGACCAGGCCGCAGTCCATCTCCGGCCGGGTCACCGGAACCCACCGGCCGTTCAGCTTGACCTGGGTCTCCAGGTTGGTGGTGGAGTAGAAGTCCCCCGGGAAGACACCGTCCCGGTCGGCGGCGCGCAGCACGGCCTCGCCAGGGTCGGCCAGGTTCACCCCGTGGATCTGCAGCCGCATCAGGATCCGCTGCAGCACCGCGGGATCGTCGCAGCCGATCTCGATCCGGGCATAGGACTCGTCTTCGTGCTGCCGGCCGAGGTCCAGCCGGGTGATCTTGTAGTCGCCGCCGTACTCCAGGACGTCGTCCAGGACCCGGGCCAGCACTCCGGTGTCCATGACGTGACCGCGGATGTCAACGGTCTCGGTGTAGTGCACGACTCCCCTCCGCAACTGGCTCCCGACAGGGTGCACGGGGTCAGCGTATCGCCCGGGAGGCGGTGGGATCGGCCAGCCAGGGCGGCGCGGTGGGGCTACAGGACCGCGCCGTCGTCCGGACCGTCGTACCGGTCGTTGCGCAGCCGCAGCACCAGGAGGGCCCCGGCACTGACCAGCGCGACCACGCCCAGGGCCAGGCCGGCCTGCTCGGACAGCCCCAGCACCTGCGGCCCCAGCAGCATCAGCACGCCGGCCGCGATCAGGGCCAGCGCCAGCACGGCCTGCTTGGACAGTCGCGGGATCGGCGGCGGCGCGGGCGGGACGTAATGCTCCTCGCTGTTGATTGGCCCGCTGTCGGGCGGCTCGCTGTTGAATGGCTCGGCATCGGCCGGACCGGCCTCGTCAGCCGCGCGCCGGGAGGGCTCCCCGGCCCT
>JBKOWA010000544.1:0-5468 GCA_046724155.1 Actinomycetota bacterium | reverse complement strand
GGGGTGCGCACAACCTGTGGGACGTCGCGGTGCTGCTGCCGGCGGTGCTGCTGGTGGGCGCGGCGGGGGCGCTGTGCCTGCTCGGCCGGCTGCCCCGGCTCGGCCTGGCCGCGCTGGTCGCCGCCGGCGGGTACGGGCTCGGTCAGCTGTTCCGTACCGCGGCGCTGCTCGACACCGGCGGTCGTAGCAGCCTCGACCTGCCGCTGCCCGAAGGCCAGGTGCGCGCCTTCCGGTACACCCCCGGTCCCGGGCTGGTCCTGCAGGTCGCCGCGCTGGCGGCACTAGCCGCTGTCCTGGTGCTCGCCCTCCTGTCGTGGCGGCGGACCGTCATGGACGACGACGGCTCGTTCGACCCGCTGCGCCCGACGTTCGCCGGCATGGGCTTCGCCGGCGGCCTCGTCGGGTTTGCGGCGGTGGCGTTCCCGCCGGCCAGCCCGCGGCCGGGGAGCCTGACGGTCGCGATGCCGTCGCTGTTCGAGCGTTCGGGGCTGGACCTGCTCGGCGGCTGGCTGCTGATCGCTGCGGTCGTCGCGGTGGCGGTCGGTGCAGCCACCGTGCGCCCGCGGCTGGCCGTGACCGGGATGTTCGCCGGGCTGGCCGCGATGTTCGCAACCGCCGCGCTCGGCGACCTGCTGCTGGTCGTCCGGTCCACCCCCCTCGACCTGGACACCGGGGCGGTGTTCCAGGTCGTCGCCGCGGTGGTCTTCGCCACGCTGGGGGCGGCCGCCTGGTGGGTCACGTGGCGGCCGGCGGCGCGTCGCGGCGACGGGGAGTGACCGCGCAAGCAGGGCCGTAACGTGCCGCTGCGGGGATCTCGGCACGGGTCCCGGTCAAGGCCCGAGGGCAGACCGTGGCGTCATGGGGAGCCGGGGCGGGTCTGGCAGCCGGGCGGAGGCCGGCCGCTGGCCAGGCCGGCGTTAGACTGCCGCGGTGACCGACAGGATACGCATCGTGGTGGCCAAGCCCGGCCTGGACGGGCATGACCGGGGCGCCAAGGTCGTCGCCAGGGCGCTGCGCGACGCCGGCATGGAGGTCATCTACACCGGCCTGCACCAGACACCGGAGCAGATCGTCGAGACCACGCTCCAGGAGGACGCCGACGCGGTCGGGCTCTCGGTGCTGTCCGGAGCTCACATGACCCTGTTCCGGCGGGTGATCGAGCTGCTCGGGGAGCGGGACGCTCGCGATGTGGTGGTCTTCGGCGGCGGCATCATCCCCGACGCCGACATTCCCGAGCTGGAGCGGCTCGGCGTGACGAAGGTGTTCACCCCGGGAGCCACCACTCAGTCCATCGTGGAGTGGGTGCGGGAGAACGTCGGCAGCGCCCGGGAGTGAGGAGCTCCGGGTCTGCGGAGTTCAGGGTCCCGGCCCGGATGAAGGGTGAGGGGCGCGCGCTCGTCATCCTTGCGTGCGGCCTGGCCGGGTTCGCGGCCTACTTCGTGGTCGGTGTCGTCCGCGGCCGGTTGGCCCCCGTCCACCTGGTGATCGCGGTGCTGTCCGTCCTGGTCGCCGGCCTGACCATCTGGTCCCAGCAGCGCCGGCCGGTGCTCCTGCGGGCCACCCCGGACCGGCTGGTGGTGGCAGCCGACCCGCCTGCCGGGTACGAGTGGGCCGATGTCGCGCACGTCCGGCTGGCCGGCCGGGGCGGGCGGACCGCGCTGTTCATCACCCTGGTGGGCCGGCCGGAGCCGGTGGTGGTCTGGCTGGAGCAGTCGGCGCTGCCGCCGATCGAGGTGTTGCACGGGATCCGGAAGGTCGCCCCCGGCCACGTCGCCCTGCCGCCCCCGTGAGCCAGTACCGCCGTGAGCCGGCACCGCCGTGAGCCAGCACCGCCGAGGCGGCGTGCATCGCGGTCGCCCGTACCCGCCGCGGGACGGCTCGGTCGCAGGTCACAGGGACGGAACGACCGGGGTCACGGGCACGGGGACTAGTCTGCCGAAGACAGTCGAGCGGAACGAGACGGAAACGACGTGGATCTGTTCGAATACCAGGCGAAGGAACTGTTCGCCAAGCACGGCGTCCCGGTGCTGCCGGGCGTCGTGGCCGAGACGCCGGAGCAGGCCCGGGCTGCCGCCGAACGGCTCGCGGCGCAGGGCGGCAGCGGGACCGTCGTGGTCAAGGCGCAGGTGAAGACCGGCGGCCGGGGCAAGGCCGGCGGTGTCAAGCTGGCCGGCAGCCCGGACGAGACGGCCGAGAAGGCGACCGCGATCCTGGGCATGGACATCAAGGGCCACACCGTGCACAAGGTGCTCGTCACCGAGGCCAGCGACATCGCCGAGGAGTACTACTTCTCGTTCCTGCTGGACCGGGCCAACCGTACCTTCCTGGCCATGGCGTCCCGGGAGGGCGGCATGGAGATCGAGCAGGTCGCGGTGGAGAAGCCCGAAGCGCTGGCCAAGGTGCCGGTCAGCGCGCTGACCGGGGTGGACGCGGCCACCGCCCGGGACATCCTGGTGCAGGCCGGCTACCCCGCCGAGGTCCTGGACCAGGCGACCGCGGTGGTGACCGCCCTCTGGTCGGTGTTCACCCGCGAGGACGCCACCCTGGTCGAGGTCAACCCGCTGGTGAAGACGCCCGATGGCCGGGTCGTCGCGCTGGACGGCAAGGTCACGCTGGACGGCAACGCGGACTACCGGCAGCCGGACCACGCCGCGTTCGAGGACCGGCACGCGACCGACCCGCTGGAGCAGTCGGCCAAGGAGAAGGACCTGAACTACGTCAAGCTGGACGGGCAGGTCGGCATCATCGGCAACGGCGCCGGCCTGGTGATGTCCACGCTGGACGTGGTGGCCTACGCCGGTGAGCGGCACGGCGGCGTCCGGCCGGCGAACTTCCTGGACATCGGCGGCGGCGCCTCCGCGGAGGTGATGGCCAACGGGCTGGAGATCATCCTGTCCGACCCCTCCGTGCACAGCGTCTTCGTGAACGTGTTCGGTGGCATCACCGCCTGTGACGAGGTGGCCACCGGAATCGTGCAGGCGTTCGGCCTGCTGGCCTCCCGGGGCGAGGAGGTAACCCACCCGCTGGTGGTCCGGCTGGACGGCAACAACGCCGAGGTCGGCCGCCGGATCCTCACCGAAGCCAGCCTGCCGCGGTTGGAGCAGGTGGACACCATGGACGGTGCGGCCGACCGGGCCGCTGAGCTTGCCGCCGCGGGCAGCGGCACCGCGCAGGGGGCCTGACGATGGCGATCTGGTTGACCGAGCAGAGCAGGATCATCGTCCAGGGGATGACCGGCTCGGAGGGCAGCAAGCACACCCGCCGGATGCTGGCCGCCGGCAGCAAGGTCGTCGGCGGCACGAACCCGCGCAAGGCGGGCCAGCGGGTCGACTTCGACGGAACCAAGCTGCCGGTGTTCGGCACCGTCGCCGAGGCGATGGCGGAGACCGGCGCGGACACCACCGTGATCTTCGTCCCGCCGCAGGGCACCAGGTCGGCCGTCACCGAAGCGGTCGACGCCGGAGTCCCGCTCTGCGTGGTGATCACCGAGGGCGTCCCGGTGCACGACACCGCCCGGTTCTGGGCCTACGCCCAGGGCAGCGGCACCCGGATCATCGGGCCGAACTGTCCGGGCCTGATCAGCCCGGGCCGGTCCAACGCCGGGATCATCCCGGCGGACATCACCAGGGCCGGCCGGGTCGGTCTGGTCAGCAAGTCCGGCACGCTGACCTACCAGATGATGTACGAGCTGCGCGACATCGGCTTCTCGACCTGCGTCGGGATCGGCGGCGACCCGGTGATCGGGACCACCCACATCGACGCGCTGGCCGCGTTCCAGGAGGACCCGGAGACCGACGCCGTGGTGATGATCGGCGAGATCGGCGGCGACGCCGAGGAGCGCGCCGCGCAGTTCATCGCGGCCAACGTCACCAAGCCGGTGGTCGGCTACGTGGCCGGGTTCACCGCGCCCGAGGGCAAGACCATGGGCCACGCCGGCGCGATCGTGTCCGGGTCGTCCGGCACGGCGCAGGCCAAGAAGGAGGCGCTGGAGGCCGTCGGCGTGCAGGTCGGCAAGACCCCCAGCGAGACCGCCCGCCTGATGCGGGAGCTGATGACGGCGGGCTGACCGGTCGCCGCGGCCATCATCCGGATCCGCCTCGCCCGCCAGCGTCACCGCTGGCGGGCGATGTCATCTTTGCGCCGGGTGCGCGGGCGCCAGGTGGCCGGTGCGACGGGAGCCGACGGTGGTTGGCCGAGAAGGGGGCGCCAGGCCGCCGGCAAGTCCGGTAATGTCCGGTCCAAGCGCTCGCGGTCGCGACCGCTCGGCGGGTGTCTCGCCCGCGTACGGCACCGCGCCAGCTCCGGGGGCGATCGGAACTTGTGGCGTACCGGCGCAGCGGGCAGGCTGTGAGCCGCACCAACGACGTGACGAGGGAAGGTCTCATGTCGGATCAGATGGGTGGTTACAACCCACCCGGCGGCTACCAACCGCAGGGGGGCTACCCGCAGCAGGGCGGGTACGGCGCCCCGCAGGGGGGGTTCCCGCAGAAGCAGGGCTGTTGGGGCCAGCCTCCTGGGTACGGTCAGCAGCAGGGCTGGGGGCAGCAGCCCGGTTACGGCGGCGTGCAGCAGAAGTCCGGTTGGGGCCTGAAGTTCGACCTGGAGTCGATCAAACCGGGTGGCCTGATCGCGATCGGCAGCGGCCTGCTGTTGCTCGTGGTCAGCTTTTTCAAGTGGTGGGGGCTGTCCGACACCCTATGCGGCAGCCTCGGCAGCCTGCCGACGGGTGTCCCCGACAGTTGCAGCGCCGTGAAGTTCGACGCATGGGACCGGGGCGTCACCACGTTCGCGCTGATTCTGGCGCTGCTGATCGTGGCACTCTTCGTGGCCAAGGCGCTGCATCTGCTCCCCACGGCGGTTCCGGCGGAGCTCGTTGCGGCCGGGCTGCTGGTGCTCGCGGACATCTTCTTCCTGATCACGTTCATCTCGAAGGGTGTCAAAGGACCTTCCGAGTACATCGCCAGAAGCTGGGCGCTGTACGTGGGACTGCTCCTCGTGCTGGCGTTGAATGCCGGGGTGATCCTTGCGCTGCTGCGCTCCGGCGGGCTGGACACCCTCCGCGGCGGGCTGGCCAGACTGCAGCAGCAGCGGGGCACCGGGTACGGCCAGCCGCAGCCTCAGCAGTGGGGCCAGCCTCAGCAGTGGGGCCAGCCACAGCAGCCTCAGCAGTGGGGGCAGCCGGTGCCCGGGGCGCAGCCGGGAGGGTGGCACACCGGTGGCCAGCCCTACCCGACGGGACCGCAGCCGCCGGCCGGCCCGCAGACCGGTGGCCAGCCGGCGCAGCCGGGCTGGGGGCAGCCCGAGCAGCAGCCGCAGCAGGGTGGCTGGCCGGCGCAGCAGGAGCCGGGCTGGGGGCAGCCGCGTCGCGATGAGCAGCCGCCGCAACAGCCCGGCTGGGGGCAGCCGCGGCCCGAGGAGCAGCCTCCCCAGCAGGGTGGCTGGCCACCGCAACCGCCGCAGCAGGGTGG
>JBKOWA010000026.1:0-1741 GCA_046724155.1 Actinomycetota bacterium | reverse complement strand
GTGCCGGCTGGTGCTGTGCCGGCTGGTGCTGTGCAGGCTGGTGCTGTGCAGGCTGGTTCAGGGGCGGACCGGCCGGCGGGCCGACCCGCACCGAGGGGCACGGAGGGCAACGATGCTTGACTCGCTGAAGGGCTTCGGGCTGACCTTCGGTCAGATGTTCAAGAAGCGCTTCACGTACCAGTACCCGTACGAGGTGCGGCCCACCGCCCCGCGCTACCACGGCCGGCACTACCTCAACCGGCACCCGGACGGCCTGGAGAAGTGCGTCGGCTGCGAGCTGTGCGCCTGGGCCTGCCCGGCCGACGCGATCTACGTGGAGGGCGGCGACAACACCGAGGAGGAGCGCTACTCCCCGGGCGAGCGGTACGGCCGCATCTACCAGATCAACTACCTGCGCTGCATCTTCTGCGGGCTGTGCATCGAGGCGTGCCCCACCAGGTCGCTGACGATGAGCAACGAGTACGAGCTGGCGCTGGACAACCGGCAGGATCTGATCTACACGAAGGAGCAGCTGCTGGCGCCGCTGCTGCCGGGCATGGAGGCGCCGCCGCACCCGATGCGGCTCGGCGACTCCGAGCTGGACTACTACGTGGGCCGGGAGCCGGCTGCCACGCGGACGGAGGGGGCCGCCGAGATGGCCGAG
This sequence comes from Actinomycetota bacterium, assembly GCA_046724155.1. Taxonomy (GTDB): domain Bacteria; phylum Actinomycetota; class Actinomycetes; order Mycobacteriales; family JACQDL01; genus JBKOWA01. Next base: position 1,098 of record JBKOWA010000026.1, on the reverse strand, counting down.
GAGGGCCGCGCCGACCGGGCTGCGGAGGGTGCCACCGGGGAGGTCGGGCAATGACGACACAGCTGCTCGCCGCCGCGACGAACGAGATGAGCACCGGCGAGTCCGTGATGTTCGTCGTGCTGGGCCTGGCCTCGCTGGTCGGCGCCATCGGCATGGTGCTGGCCCGCAACGCCGTGCACTCGGCGCTGTTCCTGGTCATGACGATGCTCAGCCTCGGGGTGTTCTACTTCATCCAGCAGGGGCCGTTCCTCGGCGCGGTGCAGATCATCGTCTACACCGGCGCGATCATGATCCTCTTCCTGTTCGTGCTGATGCTGGTCGGCCGGGACGCCGCCGACTCGGTGGTGGAGACGCTGCGCGGGCAGCGGGTGCTGGCCGTGCTGTTCGGCCTCGGGTTCGCCGCACTGGTCGGCGCTGCGGTCTACCGGGGCGCCCGCGACATCCAGGTGGCCGGCATCCCGAACGTGAACAGCTCGGTCTCGGACATCGCCGCCAAGCTGTTCCACGACTACGTGTTCGCCTTCGAGCTGACCAGCGCGCTGCTGATCACCGCCGCGGTGGGTGCCATGGTGCTGGCCCACGTGGAGCGGCCGCGCGGCCAGCGGGCCAGCCAGAAGGACCTGGCCAGGCAGCGGTTCCAGGGCGGGCGGCCGTCGCCGCTGCCCGGCCCCGGGGTGTTCGCCACCTCGGACTCGATCGCCACCCCGGCGCTGCTGCCGGACGGCACGGTGGCGCCGGGCAGCGTCTCGCACCTCGTCGAGCCCAACCTGACCGGCGCCAACCTGACCACTGCAGCGGTGCCGGCGGCCGTGCGGGGCGCCGAGGACACCGGATCGTCGGACCTCGGGAATACCGACTCGCCGAGCGGGAGCCAGCCATGAGCCCCACCTGGTACCTGGTGCTGTCCGCCGTGCTGTTCACCATCGGCACGGTCGGCGTGCTGGTCCGGCGCAACGCGATCGTGGTGTTCATGTGCATCGAGCTGATGCTCAACGCGGTGAACCTGACCCTGGTCACCTTCAGCCGGATCAACGGCACGCTGGACGGCCAGATCATGGCGTTCTTCGTCATGGTGGTGGCCGCCGCCGAGGTGGTGGT
>JBKOWA010000191.1:0-5257 GCA_046724155.1 Actinomycetota bacterium | reverse complement strand
GCCTGGCTGGTGGCAGCGTGTCTTCTGACGGTCAGGCCGGGGTGAGCAGAGCAACGCACTCGACGTGCTGGGTCATCGGGAACAGGTCGAAGGCCCGGAGGTCGGCCAGGCGGTAGCCGTGCTCCGATGCGACGCGTACGTCGCGGGCCAGCGCGGCGGGGTCGCAGGCTACGTAGGCCACGGCGCGGGGGGCCAGCGCGCAGATTGCGGCCATGGTGGCGGGGGTGGCGCCGGAGCGCGGGGGGTCGAGCACCACGAGGTCGGGCTGGGGGAAGCGCGGCGGGTCGGCGGCCACCAGGGACTCCACGGGCCCGTGGTGCACCGCAACGCAGCCGTAGTGCGCCAGGTTGGCCCGGGCGTCGGCGGCCGCGGTCCGGTCGGCCTCCACGGCCAGCACCCGGCCGGTCACCCCGACCCGCTCGGCCAGCACCCCGGCGAACAGCCCGGCGCCGGCGTACAGGTCCAGCACCGCCTCCCCGGGCTCCGGGCGCAACAGGTCCAGCACGCAGGCCGCCAGGGTGTCGGCCGCCGCCGGATGCACCTGCCAGAACCCGCCCGCGGACACCTGCCAGTCCCGGCCGCCGGCGCGCTCGGTGAGCACCGCGGGGCCCTCCCGCCGCACCGCCCGCCCAGCCCGGCCCACCGGAGCGCCACGAGCGGCACGGCCGGTCTGGGCAACCCGAGCTGTCTGGGCAGCCTGACCGGCCTGGGCCCGAGCGGCCTGGGCGGTCGGACCGGGGACCCTGGGCGGCACCTGCGGGGTCTCCAGCAGCACCGGCTCCCCGCCGGCAGGGACCACCACCTCGACCACCGCAGCCCCCGGCCACAGCCGGGCCGGCGCGTCCACCGCGTTCACCTCCGCCGTGGCCAGCGGGCAGGCGTCGAGCAGCTCGACCTCGTGCGAGCGGTGCCGCCGCAGGCCCAGCCGCCCGGCGTCGTCGACCGCGAACTGCAGCCGGGTGCGCCAGCCGAGCAGCCCACCGGGCAGCGGCTGCACGGTGACGGCGACGTCCGGCAGGCCGCCCAGCCGGGCCAGCGCCTCGCGCACCACGGCCGCCTTCAGCCGCAGCTGCGCCGCCCCCGAGACGTGCTGCCAGTCGCAGCCACCGCAGCCGCCCGGGCCGGCGTACTCGCACGGCGGCGGCACCCGGTCCGCGGACGGCTCGAGCACCGCCACCGCGTCGGCGCGGCAGTACGACCCGCCGCCGTCCTCGGTGACCCGGACCCGGACCCGCTCCCCCGGCAGCGCGTGCCGGACGAACACCACCCGGCCCTCGTGCCGGGCCACGCAGTGCCCGCCGTGCGCGACCGGCCCGACCTCGACCTCGAGCTCCCGGCCCAGCCACGGCCCAGCCGGCCGGTCAACATGCCGGTCCCGGTACGGCACCCGGCGCCGCACCCCGCGTCCGACGCCGGCCATCAGCGCTCGGCCCGGGGCTTGCCGACCGGCTCCGCCGGTTCCCGCTCCGGTCGCCGCGGCGCCGGCTCGACGCCACGCCGGGTGTCCCCCGCCCGGACGTGGTCCGCCGGGTGCCTGGCCCGGTCGGACGAGGCCAGCTGCCACGGCACGCTGGTCACCATCACCCCGGGCATGAACAGCAGCCGACTCTTCAGCCGCAGCGCGGTCTGGTTGTGCAGCAGGTGCTCCCACCAGCGGCCGACCACGTACTCGGGGACGAACACGGTCACGATGTCCCGCGGGCTCTCCCGGCGGATCCGCTTGACGTAGGACAGGATCGGCTTGGTGATCTCCCGGTACGGCGACTCGATGACGGTCAGCGGCACCGGAAGGTCCCGGCGCCCCCACTCCGCCACCAGCTCGCGGGTGGATTCGTCGTCCACGTTCACCGTCAGCGCCGTCAGCGCGTCCGGGCGGGTGGCCCTGGCGTAGGACAGCGCGCGCAGCGTCGGCTTGTGGATCTGCGAGACCAGCACTATTGCCTGGTTGCGGGCCGGCAGCAGGACGGACTCGTCGGTGGGCTCCAGCTCCTCGGCGACCCGGTCGTAGTGCCGCCGGATGCCGCGCATCGTGAAGAACAGCACCATCATCGCGAGGATCGCGATCCAGGCGCCGAGCAGGAACTTGGTGACCAGCACGATCACCAGGACCACGAGGGTCATGCACAGCCCGAAGGTGTTGATCGCCTGCGAGCGGCGCATCCGGCGCCGGGCCGCCGGGTCACGCTCGGTCCGCAGGTGCCGGTTCCAGTGCCGGATCATGCCGAGCTGGCTGCAGTTGAACGAGACGAACACGCCGACGATGTACAGGTGGATCAGCCGGCCCACGTCGGCGTCGAAGGCCACGATCAGCACGATGGCAGCCAGCGCCAGCAGCACGATGCCGTTGCTGAACGCGAGCTTGTCGCCGCGGCTGCGCAGCTGGTGCGGCAGCAGCTTGTCCCTGGCCAGGATCGAGCCGAGGACCGGGAAACCGTTGAACGCGGTGTTGGCCGCCAGGATCAGGATCAGCGCGGTGGTGCCCGCCAGGACGTAGAAGCCGAGTGGAAAGTTGTCGAAGACGGCCTGGCCGATCTGCGCGATCAGCGTCTTCTCCACGTAGCCCGGTGGGGCCCCGACCAGCGCCACCGAGGAGTCGCTGGCGTCGACGACCTTCGCGTCCGTGATCTGCCCGAGGGCGATGATCCCACCGAACATCGTCACCGCGATCAGCCCGAGCAGCAGCAGCGTGGTGGCGGCGTTGTCGCTCTTCGGCTTCTGGAAGGCCGGGACGCCGTTGCTGATCGCCTCGACGCCGGTCAGCGCCGCGGACCCGGAGGAGAACGCGCGCAGCACCAGGAACAGCATCGCCAGGCCAGTGAAGGTGTTGCTGGTCTGGATCTGGAAATGCGCGCTCTCCGCCTCCAGGTTGGCGCCGGTCGCCCAGCGCACCAGACCCCAGATGACCATCCCGAGGACCGCGGTCATGAAGCCGTAGGTCGGGATCGCGAACGCGGTGCCGGACTCGCGCACGCCGCGCAGGTTGAGCGCGGTGAGCACCACCACCAGCGCCACCGCCAGCAGCACCCGGTGCGGGGCCAGTGACGGTACCGCCGAGGCCAGGTTGTCCACGCCGGAGGACACCGACACCGCGACCGTCAGGGTGTAGTCCACCAGCAGCGCGGCGGCGACGATCACGCCGAAGTTGTGGCCCAGGTTGGTGGTGGCGACCTCGTAGTCGCCGCCGCCGCTGGGGTAGGCGTGCACGGTCTGCCGGTAGGAGGCGACCACGGTGAGCATCACGACCCCGACCGCCGCGCCGATCCAGGGCGTGAACCGGTACGCCGAGGCACCGGCCACCGCCAGGGTGGCCAGGATCTCCTCCGGCGCATAGGCGACCGATGACAGGGCGTCGCTGGCGAACACCGGCAGCGCGACGCGCTTGGGGAGCAGCGTCTCGTGCAGCCGGTCGCTGCGCAGCGGCCGCCCGATCACCAGCCGCTTGGCGGCACTCGTCAGCCACGACACCCGGCGATCGTACGGCCGTGCCGGCGAGACCTCCCGCCGCCTGTGGTGCGCCTTGCCGTGTACGGTGCGGCCGGGGGCCATGCGGAGCCGGCCACCGGTGCGAGCGAAGGGGCAACGAGCCGTGCACATCGTCGTCATGGGCTGCGGCCGGGTGGGCTCCGGCCTCGCGCACCGGCTGGAGCAGGCCGGGCACCACGTGGCGATCATCGATCAGAACCCGTCGGCGTTCCGCCGGCTGGGGCCGGACTTCGCCGGCAGCCAGGTCAGCGGGAACGGCTTCGACCAGCAGACCCTGCGGCTGGCCGGCATCGAGCACGCCGACGCGTTCGCCGCGGTCAGCAGCGGTGACAACTCCAACATCATCTCGGCCCGGGTGGCCCGGGAGACGTTCAACGTGGACCACGTGGTGGCCCGGATCTACGACCCCAAGCGGGCCGCCGTGTACGAGCGGCTGGGCATCCCCACCGTCGCCACCGTCCAGTGGACCACCGAGGAGATGCTGCGCGCGATCATCGGTTACGACAACACCGAGCACTGGCGGGACCCGTCCGGCAAGGTGGCGGTCGCCCAGCTCGACGTGCACGAGAACTGGGTGGGGCACCGGGTGACGGAGCTGGAGGCGGGCATCGGGTGCCGGGTGGTGTACCTGACCCGGTTCGGCGAGGCCCGGCTGCCGGAGCCGGCGACCGTGGTGCAGCAGGGCGACCTGGTCACGGTGGCGATGACGGACGACATCGCGGGCCGGGTGCGGGCGGTGGCGGTCGCGCCACCGGAGGGGAGCCACTGATGCGGGTGGCCATCGCGGGCGCCGGCGCGGTCGGCCGGTCGATCGCGGCCGAGCTGGTGGAGAACGGGCACCAGGTGATGCTGCTCGAGCGGGACGAGCACAACCTGAAGCGGGACATCGTGCCGGGGGCGGAGTGGGTGCTGGCCGACGCCTGCGAGGTGTCCAGCCTGGAGGAGGCCGGCCTGCAGGACTGCGACGTGGTGGTGGCCGCCACCGGGGACGACAAGGTCAACCTCGTGGTCTCGCTGCTGGCCAAGACCGAGTTCGCGGTCAACCGGGTGGTGGCCCGGGTCAGCGACCCGCGCAACGAGTGGCTGTTCACCGAGGCGTGGGGCGTCGACGTGGCGGTCTCCACCCCCCGGGTGCTGGCCGCGCTGGTGGAGGAGGCCGTCACGGTCGGCGACCTGGTCCGGCTGATGACGTTCCGGCAGGGCCAGGCCAACCTGGTCGAGCTGACGCTGGCGCCGGACGCCCCGCACGTCGGCCGCCCCGTCCGGGACGTGAACCTGCCCCGTGACGCCGCCCTGGTGGCCATCCTGCGCAGCGGCCGGGTGATCGTGCCGACCCCGGACGACCCGCTGGAAGCCGGCGACGAGCTGCTGTTCGTGGCCAGCCAGGACGTCGAAGCGGAGATCCACGACGTACTCAGCGCACCCAGCTGACCACCTGTACCGGACGGTCAAGCCTCGTCAGGCAATCGCGGCGATATTTCCATCGTCGAAATAGATCGCCTGGTGAAGTCGGCCCCCGAGCGCGGTCGCGAACCTGGCCAGCACATCCTGACCCGAGACCTTGCCCTGCTCGATCTGCGAGACCCGCCCCTTGGTGACGCCCATGCGGTCGGCCACCTCCTGCTGGGTCAACCCACGCGCCTGCCGCACCTCGGCAAGCCGGTGCCCGATCACCACGGCCAGGAGCTCCTGCTTGCCAGCCTCGACCGCCTCCTCACCACCGGCCCGCGCGACATGCTCAGCCCGAATATCCGACCAACGCACGTGTCCACTC
>JBKOWA010000283.1:0-3662 GCA_046724155.1 Actinomycetota bacterium | reverse complement strand
CCCGGCCAGGATGCCGCGCAGCACCGCCGGGTCGTCCACGTTGGCCGGCCGGTGCAGGGTGACCAACCCGTACCGCCCGGCGGACAGGCCGAGCCGGGCCAGCACGTCGGACTCCATCGCCCGGTCCAGGTTGGCCAGCAGGGTGTCCACCATGACGTTGCCGACCAGCCGGATCTGGTCCTCCCGGTAGCCCTCGGCGCGCAGGTTGCCGACCGCGTCCTCGGACGGGGCCAGCAGGTAGTCGCTGACCCGGTCGGTGACGACCCGGTTGACCTCCTCGGGCATGCCCCAGTCCCGGCTGCGCAGCCCGGCCTCGACGTGCGCCACCAGCACCCCGGCCTTGGCGGCGACCACCGCGCAGGCCACCGTGGAGTTCACGTCGCCGACCACGACCACCACGTCCGGCCGCAGCTCGCCGACCAGCGGCTCGAAGGCGACCATCACCGCCGCGGTCTGCTGGGCGTGCGAGCCCGAGCCGACCCCGAGGTGCCGGTCCGGTGCGGGCAGCCCCAGCTCGGCGAAGAACACGCCGCTCATCGCCGCATCGTAGTGCTGGCCGGTGTGCACCAGTGCCACTTCGGCCCCGCGTCCGGCCAGTGCCGCCATGACCGGCTTGACCTTCATGAAGTTCGGCCGGGCGCCGGCCACGCAGACCACCCGCATCTCGCGTTCCTCCCCCAAGAAAGCTGCGTGCCCCAAGAAAGCTGCGTGTGTCAGAGCTGCTCGACTCTCGGCCCGGCCATCCGGTGCCGGCAGTCCAGCACGTACCGGGCGTGCCGGGTCACCAGGTCGTAGTCGTACCGGTCGTGGTCGGTGACCAGCACCACCGCGTCCGCGGCGGCCACCTCCTCGGCGGTCAGCTCGACCAGGGACAGCCGCGGGTCCAGCCCCTTCGGCTCGACCACGTGCGGGTCGGCGCCGTGCACGTCGGCGCCCAGGTCGGCGAGCAGCTTGACCACCCGGGCCGCCGGCGACTCCCGGGCGTCGCCGGTGTTCTTCTTGTACGCCAGGCCGAGCACCAGCACCCGGCTGCCGTTCACCGCCCGGGACTGCCGGTTCAGCGCGACCATCAGCCGGCGCACCACGTAGTCCGGCATGTGGTTGTTCACGTCGTTGGCCAGCTCGACGAACCGGAAGTTCAGGCCGAGCGCACGCTCCACCCGCCAGGACAGGTACGACGGGTCGATCGGCAGGCAGTGCCCGCCGACCCCCGGCCCCGGGGTGAACCGCATGAAGCCGAACGGCTTGGTGGACGCGGCGTCGATCGCCTCCCACACGTCGATGCCCAGCTCGTGGGCGAACACCGCGATCTCGTTGACCAGCGCGATGTTCACGTGCCGGAACGTGTTCTCCAGCAGCTTGGCCAGCTCGGCGGCCTTGCAGGAGGAGACCGGCACCGTGGTGTCCACCACCGAGCCGTAGAAGTCGCGGATCGTGGCCAGCGACGGCTCGTCGATGCCGGAGACCACCTTCGGCGTGGTCTGCAGCGTCCAGGTGGCATTGCCGGGGTCGATCCGCTCGGCGGAGTAGCCCAGGTGGAAGTCCGCTCCGGCGGACAGCCCGGAACCCTCCTCGAGGATCGGCCCGACCAGTTCCTCGGTGGTGCCCGGGTACGTGGTGGACTCCAGCACCACGGTGGCGCCCGGGCGCAGGTAGCGGGCCAGCGTGCGGGCGCAGGACTCGATGTACGACAGGTCCGGCACGCCCTCCCGCAGCGGGGTCGGCACGGTGATCACCGCGAGGTCGAACCCGGCCACCGCGCGTGCCTCGTCGCTGGCCCGGTAGTGCCCGGCGTCCAGCACCGCCTGCAGCAGCTGCGACGGCACGTCCTCCACGTACGACTCGCCGGCCTGCAGCCGCTTGACCCGCTGGCCGTCCACGTCGTAGCCGACCACCCGGTGGCCGACCCGGGCGGCCCGCACCGCCAGCGGCAGCCCGACGTACCCCTGCCCGCAGACCACGACCCGACTCGGTGCGGGGTGCAGGGGCGGAGCCGGCGCGGCGCTCTCGGGGGGTGCGCTCATGAGAGCTCGCCCTGTTGCCGCCGCTGGAACCTGGTGGCGAGGGTCAGCGAGACGAACTTGGCGTTGGTCTCCAGGTAGCGCGGGCCGAGCCGGCGCGGCTCCTGCAGCATCCGGTACAGCCACTCCAGCCCGAGCCGCTGCCAGCGTCGGGGTGCCCGGCGGACCAGGCCGGCAAGCACGTCGAACGAGCCGCCGACGCCGTGGGTCACCAGGGCGCCGGTGCGCTCGCCGTACCGGGCGCAGAACAGCTCCTTCTTCGGTGAGGTCATGCCGAGGAACAGCAGGTCGGCGCCGCTGGCGCGGATCTCGTCGGCCACCGCGCCGGCCTCCTCGTCGGCGAAGTAGCCGTCCCGGGCGCCGGCGATGGCCAGCCGCGGGTGCCGCCGCCGCACCTCGGCGACCGTGCCGGCCAGCGCCTCGCGGGTGGCTCCCAGCAGGTACACCGACCGGCCGGCCCGTTCGGCCGCGGCCAGCAGCGCGGTGAACAGGTCGATACCGGCCACCCGCTCCGGCAGCGGTGCGCCCAGCAACCGGCTCGCCCACACCACCGACTGCCCGTCGGCCAGCACCAGGTCCGCGCCGGCCACCGCGTCGTGCAGCCGCTGGTCCTCGCGCATTCGGACGATCTTCGCGGCGTTCACCACGCCGACCTCGATCGGCCGCCACCCGGCGACCGCCGCCATGCACCGGTCCACCGACTGCTCCAGCGTCAGCGCGTCGATCCGCAACCCGAACAGCGCGCGCCGGGCCGGCATCCCGGCCGGCGCGTCCTCAGTCCTCCGGTTCCTGCTTTCGAGCGTGCCGGTCCGGCCCGCCCACTCTGTCGACATGTCCTCAGTCCTCCGGTTCCTGCTTCCGGGCGCGCCCGACCGGCCCCGCCCAGTTCCGATATATGTCCTCAGCGCTCCGGTTGCTGCTCCCGGGCGGTCCGGTCCAGGCCGCCCAGCCAGCAGTCCAGCAGCCAGCCCAACTCGTACGGCCGGCACTCCGGGTCCACCGCACCGGGCGGGAAGACCCGGTCCAGCAGGCCCAGCCGCTGCCCGGCGCGCAGCCCGGTGCTGGCCCCGCGCACCCCGCGCACCAGCTTCTTCGGGTCGCGCCGGGCCACCTTCCGGGTGGTCACCCCGGGCTCGTCATGGATCATCGGGCCGGCGTACTCCGGCCGGTCGGCCAGCCAGGCCAGCCCGCGGGCGACCGCCGCGTCGTGCCGCGCCCCACCGGCGTCGGCCAGGTCGAGCAGCGCCATCGGAGCCATCGCGTGCTGGTGCACGGTGTAGACCGGGTAGCCCTCGACCACGTCGCCGGTGCGCGCGTCGTAGTGCCACCACCACTGCCCGGCCGCGCCCTGCACCGCGCAGATCCGGTCCGCGCAGGCCTGCGCGGCGGCCAGCGCCGCCGGGTCGTCGGCCGCGGCGTGCAGCCGGGCCAGCGCCTGCACCGGGTAGACCTGGTCGGCGAAGCAGGCCAGGTGGGCGCGGTACTTCGGCTGCAGCCCGGGGCCGGTCACGTGCGGAAACAGCACGCCGCCGGCCAGCCGGGAGCCGAGCAGCCGGGCCCGCGCGCGGGCCAGCCGGGGCTCCACATCCAGCTGGCCGCGGGCCGCCACCAGGCCGCTGACCAGCCAGGCCAGGTCCACCA
>JBKOWA010000288.1:0-3396 GCA_046724155.1 Actinomycetota bacterium | reverse complement strand
CCCCGCGGAACAGCACCGAACCCGCGGGCGGCGCCACCGCGTTCCACCCCATGTGCGGCAGCACCGGCGCGGGCAGCCGGCGCACCGTGCCGGGCAGCAGGCCGAGCCCCGCGGTGTGCACCCCGTGCTCCTCGCCGGCCTCGAACAGCACCTGCATGCCGACGCAGATCCCCAGCACCGGCAGCCGCTGGGCCAGCCGCTTGCGCAGCACCGCCGGACCGTCCACCGCGGACAGCTGCGCCATGCAGGCGGCGAATGCGCCGACCCCGGGCAGCACCAGCCCGTCGGCGGCCAGCGCGGCCTCCGGGTCGGCGGTGACCGCCACCGCGGCACCGGCCCGGGCCAGCGCCCGCTCCGCGGACCGGATGTTGCCCGAGCCGTAGTCGAACACCACCACGCCGGGCTCACCCACCACGCTGGGCTCGCCCATCACCCTGGGCTCATCCCCCGCGCTGTGCTCATCCACCACCCTGGGCCCGCGGGGCGGTTGCGGCCCGGCCGTCACAGCACGCCCTTCGTGCTCGGCACGCCGGACACCCGCGGATCCGGCGCGCAGGCCTCGCGCAGCGCCCGGGCCACCGCCTTGAACTGCGCCTCCACGATGTGGTGGGCGTCCCGGCCGGACAGCACCCGGACGTGCAGCGCGATGCGGGCGTGGTACGCGAAGGACTCCCAGACGTGCCGGGTGAGCGTGGTGGCGTACACCGGGCCGATCAGCGGCGGCATCCCGGCCGGCTCGTCGTGCACCACGTAGGGCCGGCCGGACAGGTCGACCGCGGCCTGCACCAGGCACTCGTCCAGCGGCACCAGCGCGTCGCCGAACCGGCGCAGCCCGGCCTTGCCGCCCAGGGCCGCCCCGACCGCCTCGCCGAGCGCGATCGCGGTGTCCTCCACCGTGTGGTGCGCATCGATGTGCAGGTCACCCTTGGCGCGCACCACCAGGTCGAACCCGGCGTGCTTGGCCAGCTGGGCCAGCATGTGGTCGTAGAACCCGATCCCGGTGTCCACAGTCGACACGCCGGTGCCGTCGAGATCGACGTCCACCAGCACCGACGTCTCGCCGGTCTCCCGTTCGATCCGGCCGGTCCGGCTGGCCATCGCACTCCCTTCCCGCGCGTCCATCGCGCCTTCCCCGCCGACCGCTCAGCTCGCCGGCTGCGGCTGACGGTGGTCGCCGGCCACCGCGGCCAGCGCGGCCAGGAAGCCGTCCACTTCGGACGGCGTGCCGGCGGTGACCCGCAGCCAGCCGGGCAGGCCGACGTCGCGCACCAGGACGCCCCGGTCCAGCAGCGCCTGCCAGGCCCGGGTGCTGTCTGCGAACCGCCCGAACAGCACGAAGTTCGCGTCGCTGGGTACCGAGGTGAGACCCAGCTCGGGCAGCGCGCCGACGATCCGGTCCCGCTGCGCCTTGATGGCCTCCACTGTGGACAGCAGCGCCGCGGTGTGCCGCAGCGCCGCCCTGGCCACCGCCTGGGTGAGCGCGGACAGGTGGTACGGCAGCCGGACCAGCAGCAGCGCCCGCACCACGGCCGGGTCGGCGGCCAGGTAACCGACCCGCAGCCCGGCCATCGCGAACGCCTTGGACATGGTCCGGGTGACCACCAGCCGCGGGTGGTCCGGGAGCAGGCGCAGCGCGCTCGGGGTCCCGGGCCGGGCGAACTCGGCGTACGCCTCGTCCACCACCACCATCCCGGGGGCGTGCCGGCACACCGCCTCGATCACGTCCAGGCCGAGCGCGGTGCCGGTCGGGTTGTTCGGCGAGCACAGGAACACCACGTCCGGCGCGTGCTCGCGGACCTGGGCCACCGCCCGGGCCGCGTCCACCCTGAAGTCGCCCTCCCGCCTGCCGTCCACCCAGGCGGTGCCGGTGCCGGCGGCGATCAGCGGGTGCATCGAGTACGACGGGGTGAAGCCGAGCGCGGTCCGGCCGGCGCCGCCGAACGCCTGCAGCAGCTGCTGCAGGATCTCGTTCGACCCGTTGGCCGCCCAGACCTGCCCGACCGAAAGAGCCTGCCCGCCCGAAAGACCCTGCCCATCCGAGACGCCCTGCCCGCCCGAAAGACCCTGCCCGTCTGAGAGGCTGGGCTCGAGGTAGGCCGCCAGCTCGGCGCGCAGCTCAGTCGCGTCCCGGTCCGGGTAGCGGTTCAACCCGCCGGCCTCGGCCCGGACCGTCGCCACGATGTCATCCACCAGCTCGGGCGGCATCGGGTGCGAGTTCTCGTTGGTGTTCAGCCGGATCGGTACGTCGAGCTGGGGCGCGCCGTACGGCACCAGGCCGCGCAGCTCCGCGCGGACCGGCAGGTCGGCCAGCCCGGTCACGACCGCTCCCCCGGGTCCGGCTGGACTGGGTTATCCGGTTGGACTGGGGTATCCAGCCGGGCTGGGGTATCCAGCCGGGCTGGGGTATCCGGGGTATCCGGCCGGAATGGGGCGCCGACCCGCACCTGCACCGCTGCGACGTGCGCCGCCAGGTCCTCGGCGCCGCCCAGCGCCGCGATGTGCGGCTCGACCTCGGCCAGCGCCTCCCGGGTGCACTCCACCACGTGGATGCCGCGCAGGAACGACTGCACCGACAACCCGCCGGTGTGCCGCGCGGTGCCGGCGGTGGGCAGCACGTGGTTGGAGCCGGCCAGGTAGTCGCCGAGGCTGACCGGTGCGAACGGACCGACGAAGATCGCGCCGGCGTTGCGCACCCGGGCCGCCACCGCGGCTGCGTCGGCGGTGACCACCTCCAGGTGCTCCGGCGCCCACTCGTCGACCACCTGCAGGCCGGCCGCCAGGTCGTCCACCAGCACGTGCGCGGACTGTGCGGACAGCGCCGCCGCCACCCGCTCGTGATGCCGGGTGGCGGGCACCTGCCGGGCCAGCTCGGCATCCACCGCGTCGAGCAGCGCGGCATCCGGGGTGACCAGCAGGCACGCCGCCAGCTCGTCGTGCTCGGCCTGCGCGACCAGGTCGGCGGCCAGGTACGCGGGCCGGGCGGTGCCGTCGGCCAGGATGGCGATCTCGGTGGGCCCCGCCTCGGCGTCGACGCCGACCACGCCCCGCACCACCCGCTTGGCCGCCGCCACGTACACGTTGCCCGGACCGGTGACCAGGTCGACCGGCGGGCACTCTTCCGTTCCGTAGGCGAACATCGCCACCGCCTGCGCCCCGCCGACCGCGTACACCTCGTCCACCCCGAGCAGCGCGGCGGCGGCGAGCACGGCGGGGTGCGGCAGGCCGGCGTCCGGGTCGTCCGAGTCATCCGGGCCCGCGCCGTTGCCGCCGGCCCGGCCGCCCCGCGGCGGTGAGGCGACGGCGAGTGACTCCACGCCGGCCACCTGCGCCGGCACCACGTTCATCACCACGCTGGACGGGTACGCCACCAGGCCGCCCGGCACGTACAGCCCGACC
>JBKOWA010000551.1:0-2260 GCA_046724155.1 Actinomycetota bacterium | reverse complement strand
GCCCCGAGCAGGTCCGGGTGCCGGTCCACCAGTGCCTGCGCGGCCGCCGCCCGGCGGACCAGCTGCGCATCCAGCGAGGCCCGCGCGGCGTCCACCCGGGTGTGCAGCCGGTCCACCCGGGCGGCCGTCCAGGTCACCCAGGTGGCCAGCAGGGCCACCAGGGCCACGACCAGGATCAGCCAGGTCACGGCGCCGCGGCCGGAGCGTTCGAGTCCTCGGTGACCCGGCCCGGCCGGGCGGCCGCCACGGTCTCGTACACCTGCACCACCCGCTGCGCCACCACCGGCCAGTCGTAGCGGCGCACCACCTCCGCGCCGTGCCGGGCCAGCGCGACCCGCCGGTCCGGGTCGTCCAGCAGCTCAGCGAGTGCGGTGGCCAGGTCGGCCGCGTCGCCGGTACGGAAGACCCGGCCCGCCCGGCCGCCGTCCAGCACCCGGACGAACGCGTCCAGGTCGCTGGCCACGATGGGGGCGCCGGCCGCCATCGCCTCCAGCAGGATGATGCCGAAGCTCTCCTGGCCGGTGTTCGGCGCGCAGTACAGGTCCACGCTGTGCAGCATCCGGGCCTTGTCCACCTCGCTGACCTGGCCGAGCAGCTCCACCCGGCCGGCCAGCTCGGGCGGCAGCCCGGCCAGCAGCTCCCCGGCGTCCCCCCGGCCGGCTACCAGCAGCTGCAGCCCGGGTCGCAGCGGGGCCAGCCGGGCCAGCGCCGACAGCAGCACCGGCATCCCCTTGCGCGGCTCGTCGTAGCGGCCGATGAAGCCGACCGTGCCGCCGGCCCGCGGATACTCCGGCAGCGGCGCGGCGTCGGCGTAGTTCGCCACCGCCACCCCGTTCGGGATCTCCACCGCGTCCCCGCCCAGATGCTCGACCTGCACCTTGCGGGCCGCCGGGGACACCGCGATCCGGCCGCCGATCTTCTCCAGGAACGGCTGGAGCAGGCCGGCGGCCGCCTCGAGGAACCGGGACCGCTCGGTGGCGGTGTGGAAGGTGGCCACGATCGGGCCGCGGGCCAGCATCACGGCCAGCAGCGACAGGCTCGGCGCGACCGGCTCGTGCACGTGCAGCACGTCGAACTGCCCCTCGGTGAGCCAGCGCCGCACCCGGGCGGCGGAGACCGGGCCGAACTGCAGCCGGGCCACCGAGCCGTTGTAGCGGACCGGCACCGACCGGCCGGCGGTCACCACGTACGGTGGCACCGGGATGTCGTCGTCGCCCGGGGCCAGCACCGACACCTGGTGGCCGAGCCCGTACAGCGCTTCGGCGAGGTCCCGGATGTGCGCCTGCACGCCGCCCGGGATGTCCCAGGAATACGGACACACGATGCCTACCCGCATCGGCTCGTCAGCCTCCCCCGACATCCCCCGGCCGATTCCGACCCGTCCTGCCACGAGCGGCCGGACCGCCGGCCGCCGGTTCGCCCGGGATGCGGGCCACTCGCGCCGGATCAAGGTCGGCGAGCCACAGACGCTGCAACATGTGCCAGTCTGCCGGGTGCTGCGCGATGTCGCTGGCGAATACGTCGGCCACGGCCTGCGTCGCCGCGGCAACCCGGTCCCGCAACGCGCCCTCGGCCGGCACCGGGACCGGCGGGTGGATCCACTGCCCCCAGCCGTCGCCCTCGTACCACAGGCCGACCGGCATCAGCGCGGCGCCGGTGGTGGCGGCCAGCAGCGCCGGGCCGGCGGGCATCGTCGCGGCCTCGCCGAAGAACCGCACCGGCACCCCGGACCTGGTCAGGTCCCGGTCACCGACCAGGCACACCACGCCGCCGGCGCGCAGCCGCTCGGCGAGCACTTCCGAGGCCGGGCGCGGGCCGCCGGTCAGCGGCAGCACCTCCATGCCGAGGCCCTCCCGGTACGCCACGAACCGGCGGAACAGCGACTCCGGCCGCAACCGCTCGGCGACCGTGGTGAGCGGCAGGCCGTGCGAGATGAGCCACACCGCGGCCACGTCCCAGTTGCCGACGTGCGGCAGCACCAGGATCACCCCGCGGCCCTCGGCGTACGCCCGGTCCAGATCCGGGATGCCCTTGGTGGCCGCCGCCACGGCGGCGGCCACCGCCCGCTGGTCCATCACCGGCAGCCGGAACGTCTCCAGCCAGTACCGCGCGTAGGACCGCATGGCGGCCCGCACCAGCTCCGGGCTCGGCGGCCCGCCGACCACCCGGCGCAGGTTGGCCTCCAGCCGCCGGACGCTCGGCCCGCGGCGGCGCAGCGCCCGGTCCGCGCCGAGCCGGAACAGCCGGCGGGCGGCACCCT
>JBKOWA010000387.1:0-2865 GCA_046724155.1 Actinomycetota bacterium | reverse complement strand
ACGCCGACGGCGTGCCGCACAAGGTCGCGCTGGTCGACACCGTGGCCGCGCCACCGGGCCCGGCGCCCCGGTGCGGCTACGGGATCCACGACAGCCGGGTCACCGTGCCGCTGAGCAGCCCGGCCGGGACCGGCCACCGGGTCATCAGGATCGGCTACTACAGCGCGAAGCCGGCGACCGGCACGGTGCGGGTCGGCACCGCCCGGTTCCCGGTCGGGTTCGAGGGCGGGGTGCACCACCTGGAGGGCGGGGTGCACCACCTGTTCGTGGTGGCCGACGGTCCCATCGACGAGGTCGAGATCGGCGGGGACCCCGGCACCGCGGTGTGCGTCACCGATCTCGTCGTCGGCGCACCGGTGCCGGCCCCCTCCTAGGGCGGTCAGTACGGCGCGTGCGGTGCGGAGTGGCCGAGCAGCGGAGTCAACCGGCGCAGCCGCAGGTACAGCAGCGCCTTGACGGCCACGTTCCGGGCGAACCACGGCAGCTCCCGGGCCACGCGCAGCCGGTCCTGCCCGGTCGGCCGGCCGGCCCGGAAGGTGGCCAGCGAGCCGACCCGGCCGAGGTAGCGGTACCGGCTGCCGGCCAGCACCCGGGCCAGCACGCCGGCGGTCACCCCGACCGAGGAGAAGCAGTCGTGCACCAGGATCGGCCCGCCGGGCGGCAGGTGGGCCGACCAGCGCAGGTCGTCGGTGAACGTCCAGTAGTCGTGCTTGCCGTCGATGTAGAGCAGGCGCAGCGGCTCGCTCCAGCCGGGCCGCAGCCGGGTGCTGTACCCGCAGACGAGGTCCACCACGTCGGCCACCCCGGCGCGCGCCACGTTCTTCTCGAACCGGGTGCGCACCGCGGCCCCGCCGAGGTACTTCACGAACGGGTCGATCGCGGTCACCCGGGCGCCGACCGCGCGGGCCGCGGCACCGAGCACCACGGTGGACCGCCCCTGGTGGCTGCCGATCTCGACGATCCGGTCGCCGGGGCGGAGCCGGCTGGCCGCGTCCCACAGCACCCGGGCCTGGTCCCGGGTCAGCCAGCCGGGGATGGTGTCGGCCAGCGCCCAGGTGGCCTCGAACCCCGGCCGCCCCGGTCCAGCCGGCTGCGCGCCTGGCTGCTCGTTCGGTCGCTCGCGGGGACTCGGCTGCTCGGTCATCACGCTCCGCCCGGTCGGCGCCGGCTGCCGGCTGCCCGCGCTCTGGACAGAAACTACCGAGGCCGGTCACTACTATCTACCGGGTGGTAACCACAGTCGGTGAGTCGGCCGGCTCGGCCGAGTCCGGCGGCCGGCCGCCGGAGCCTGCCGCCATCCCGCGCTCCCGGCGATCCGTGCTGGTCAGGCACCGAGCCACCCTGGCCAGCCTGCTGGTGCTCACCGGGCTGTCGTTCGCGCAGCGCCCCGGGCAGGTGACGTTCGACACCAAGCTCGACCTGACCGCGGATCCGTGGGCGTTCCTCGGCCGGGCGCTGCACCTGTGGGACCCGCAGGCCACCTTCGGCCAGCTGCAGAACCAGGCGTACGGGTACCTGTTCCCGCAGGGGCCGTTCTTCGCGGTGCTGCACAGCGCCGGCCTGCCGGACTGGGTGACCCAGCGGGTGTGGGCCGCGCTGCTGCTCGGCGCCGCGTTCGGCGGCATGCTGGCGTTGGCCCGGGCGCTCGGCATCGGCACCGAGCCGGCCCGCTACGTGGGGGCGTTCGGGTACGCGCTGGCGCCCCGGATGCTCACCGAGATCGGGCCCGTCTCGGCCGAGCTGCTGCCCGCGGTGTGCCTGCCCTGGGTGCTGCTGCCGCTGGTGCGTGCCGACCGGCTCGGCTCGCCCCGGCGGGCGGCCGCGCTGTCCGGGCTGGCGGTGTTCGCGATGAGCGGGGTGAACGCGGCGATCGTGCTGATGGCGCTGCCACTGCCCGCGCTGTGGCTGCTCACCCGGCGGTGGACCGCCCGGCACGCCCGGCTGGTCGCCTGGTGGTGCGGCTCGGTGCTGCTCGGCACGCTGTGGTGGATCGTCCCGCTGCTGCTGCTCGGCCGGTACAGCCCGCCGTTCCTGAACTACGTCGAGGCGGCGGCCAACACCACCGGGCCGCTGTCGGCGTTCGAGTCGCTGCGCGGCACCAACCAGTGGGTGGCGTACGTGATCAGCGGCGAGCCGTGGTGGCCGGCCGGCTGGGCGCTGGTCGACGCGCCGTTCCTGATGCTCGCGACCGGGCTGATCATGACGGTCGGGCTGGCCGGGCTGTCCCGGCGCAGCCTGCCGGAGCGGCAGTTCCTGGTGCTCGGCGTGCTCACCGGGCTGGTGCTGCTCACCCTCGGCCATATCGGGCCGCTGGGCAGCCCGGTGGCGCACCCGTGGCAGCGGCTGCTCGACGGGCCGCTGGCGCCGTTCCGGAACGTGCACAAGTTCGAGCCGATGCTCCGGCTGTGCCTGCTGCTCGGCTTCATGCACGGGGTCGGGGTGGCCTGGTCGCGGGCCGCGGTCCGGCGGGCCGAGGTGTGGGTGGCCGCCGGCCTGGTCGTCGTGGTGGCGGCCCCGGCCTGGCTGCTGATCCTGCGGCCCGGCCCCGGCTGGTCCCGGATCCCGCCGTACTGGCAGCAGGCCGCCGACTGGCTGGGGAGCCAGGACGGGCTGGCGCGCACCCTGGTGGTGCCGGCCGCCGGTTTCGGGCAGTACCAGTGGGGCCGCACCGTGGACGAGCCGCTGCAGGCGCTGGCCCGGGCGCCGTGGGCGGCCCGCAACCAGGTGCCGCTCGGCTCCGAGGGCAACACCCGGTTCCTGGACGTGGTGGAGGCGGCGCTCGCCGGCGGGCGGGGCTCGCCGGCACTGGCCGACTACCTGGCCCGGGCCGGGGTGGGGTACCTGCTGCTGCGCAACGACCTGGAC
>JBKOWA010000513.1:0-10799 GCA_046724155.1 Actinomycetota bacterium | reverse complement strand
CCTCGGGCGCCCCGACGGTGATCTGCCCGGAAGTGACGATGGTGAAGGTCTCCGGGGCGACGTTGGCACCCAGCACGTTCAGCACGGGCCGCAGCGTGAAGGTGTACGTGGCGGTGTAGTGCACGGTCTGCGGGCCGGTGTAGGTCAGCGTCTGGCTGTCCCTGTCGCTGGCGAGCAGGAAGTCGGTCCGGGCCGCGCCGTGCACCTTCACGCGGGCGCTTTCCACCTCGGCGAGCACGCCTCGCGCCACCCGCACCTTGCCCGACTGGTTCAGCCGGTTGACGAACGTGACCGAGTCACCGGAGCGGAGCTGCACCGACTCCGGTTTCGGGCTACGGTCGGTGAAACTCACCGTGACGGTCTTGGCTGCGTGGGCGGTCGCCGACACCCGATCGCCGGAGAAGACGATCGCCACCGAGGCACCGACGACCGAGGCGACCAGCGCACCGGTGAGATGCCCACGGACCCCGACCCGCGCCGCCCGCTTCCTGCGTCGCATGACCCCCCACTCCCACCCTGAACGGTCGGCCAACAGTAGCTGATCGGTGTGGTCAGGACCCCGCTGATCGTTGTTGTGCGCAAAACTATGCCGCGCCGACCCCGCTGTGTCAGCCGGAGCCGGTATCGACCGCCGGTCCCCGCCCGAGCGCAACCGGCAGGACCCGGTCGTACCACCGGGCTAGGCTTTTTGCATGGTCCTCATCGGTGCGCACGTCCCCCCGACCGACCCGTTGGCGGAGGCGGCCGCCCGCGGCGCTGACCTGGTGCAGTTCTTCCTGTCCGATCCGCAGGGCTGGGAACGGCCGGCGGCCCGGGAGGACGCGGACCGGCTGCGTGCCGCCGGCGTCGTGCGGTACGTGCACGCCCCCTACCGGATCAACGTGGCGACTTTGAACAACCGGATCCGGATTCCCAGCCGGCAGCTGCTGGCCCAGCATGCCGAGGCCGCCGCGGACCTCGGCGCCCGCGGGCTGATCGTGCACGGCGGCCACGTGAACCAGGGCGACGACCCGGCGGTCGGCGTGGCGAACTGGCGCAAGGCGCTGGAACGGGCCGCCTTCCCGCTGCCGATCCTGATCGAGAACACGGCGGGCGGGGACAACGCGATGGCCCGCCGGTTCGACCGGCTGGCCCGGCTGTGGGATGCCGTCGGCGAGTTCGGCCCCGGCTTCGTGCTCGACACCTGCCACGCGCACGCCGGCGGGGAGGACCTGCTGGGCATCGTCGACCGGGTCAAGGCGATCACCGGCCGGATCGACCTGGTGCACCTCAACGACTCCAAGGACCCGTTCGACTCCGGGCGCGACCGCCACGAGAACCTGGGCCAGGGGGAGATCGAGGTCGACCTGCTGGTCGCGGTGGTCCAGGCGGCCGGGGCCCCGGTGGTGTGCGAGACGCCGGGCGGGAGTCAGGGGCAGGCAGCGGACATCGCCTTCATCCGGTCCCGGCTCGCCCCTTCATGACCGAGGTGCCCTCTTCGATGACCGGGCTGCGCGGCCCGGCCACCCGCACGCTGCTGGCGGCGGTGATCGGCGTGTCCGCGGTGCTGATGCTGCTGTGCTACGTCACCAAGCAGCGGTGCGCGGGGCCGCCGTTCAACCAGTTCGGGCAGTCGGTCCGGCTGGGCGAGGTGAAGTACGCCGACTACTGCTACACCGACATCCAGCAGCTGTACCCGTTCCGCGGCATCCGCCAGCACACCTTTCCTTACCTGCACGGCCGGCTGGACGGTGACCAGCCGGTGGGCGGCGCGCTGGAGTACCCGGTGCTGACCGGCCTGTTCATCTGGGCCACCGGCCTGTTCGCGCACAACGACGCGCAGTTCCTCGCCGCGTCGGCGCTGTTCCTGGTCCCGTTCGGGCTGCTCACCGGTTGGCTGCTGGCCCGGCTGACCGGCCGCCGGGCGTTCGTCTGGGCGGCCGCGCCGGCCCTGGTCACCTACGCCTTCCTGAACTGGGACCTGCTGGTCACCGCGGCGTTCACGGCCGCGGTGTACGCCTGGTGGCGCGGCCGGCCGGCGCTGGCCGCCGGGCTGCTGGGGGTCGGCGCCGCCCTGAAGCTGTACCCGGGGTTCTTCCTGGTGCCGCTGGTGGCCGAGCGGCTGGCCGCCCGGGACCCGCGGGGCGCGGTCCGGGTCGGGCTGGCCGGCGCCGGGGCGTTCCTGGCGGTGAACGCGCCGTTCATGCTGGCCGGCCCGGAGGGCTGGTGGGCCACCTACGCGTTCCAGCAGGCCCGGCCGGCGGACATCACCACCAACTCGATCTGGTACTGGGGCTTCCCCCGGCTGGGCACCGCCCGGCTGAACACGATCGTCCCGCCACTGGTCGCGGGTGCCTGGCTGGTGGCGATCGGGGTCGGCTGGTGGCGCGCCCGCCGCACCGGCAGCTACCCCTGGCTGCAGGTCTGCGGGGCGATGCTGTGCGCCTTCCTCCTGCTGAACAAGGTGCACTCGCCGCAGTACACGCTCTGGCTGCTGCCGTTCCTGGTCCTGCTCGCGGTGCGCTGGGGCTGGTGGGTCACGCTGTGGGTGACCGACCTGCTGCTGTTCTTCGGGCTGTCCGGGTGGTACCAGGCCATCGTGGACGGCGGTGACTACGGGCCGGCCAAGCAGGCGGTGATCGTCGGCGTCTGGGGGCAGGCCGCCCTGCTCGGGCTGCTCTACGTGGTGTTCCTGTCTGCTTCGCTGGCCATCCTGCCCTCCCCGGAGCCACCCGGACGTTCCACCGGCGGCCAGTCGAGCACCTCGCCGGCGGTGTCAGCGCCAGCGGTGTCAGGGCCGCCAGGCCAGCCCGCCACCGGGTCCAGCCCGGCCGGCTCCTCCGGCCAGCCGGCGTCGCCGCCGTCCGGTGCGCCGTCCAGCACGCCGCCCGCCGGGTCGTCCACCCCGGCGGACCGCACCACGTCGTACTCCGGCTGAAGGATGTCCCGCACCACCAGCGCCACCAGCCACAGCACAGCCACGTCGCGCGCCACCACAGCGAGCAGGAACCAGTGCTCGTCCAGCCCCTTGTTGCCCACCCCGAGGTACCAGTAGAGCCGCGGGAACCAGAGGAACGCATCGATCGCCTGCCAGGCCAGCAGGGCGCGCCAGGACGGCCTGGCCAGCACCGCCAACGGCACCAGCCACAGGCTGTACTGCGGGCTCCACACCTTGTTGGCCAGCAGGAAGCCGGCGACCAGGAGGAACAGCAGCTGGGGCAGCCGGGGCCGGCGCCGGGCGCCGAGCGCCAACGCGCCGACGCCGAGGAACACCGCCAGCATGCCGACCGCGACCGCGGTGTTCAGCACGTTCGGCGCGCCGCCGGAGGGGACCGCCCGGTCCAACGGGGCACCCCGGATGAACTGGAACACGTGCCACAGCGAGTCCGGGTCCGCCACCCGGTTGCGGTTGTTGCGGAAGAACGTCAGCCACGCCTCCCGGTACAGCAGGTAGACCGGCAGGTTCACGGCGAGCCATGCCATCGCGGTGCCGAGCAGGGTCAGCCAGAACTCGTACATCCGGCGGGCCCGCAGGCAGAGCAGCAGCAGCGGCAGCAGGAACAGCACGGGGTAGAACTTGGCGCCGGCACCGAGACCGACCAGCAGCCCGGCCAGCCAGGGCCGCCGGCGCTGCCAGGCGAGCAGCCCACCGGTGGACAGCGCCACCGCCAACAGGTCCCAGTTGGTGTAGGCGTGCACGAACAGCACCGGGGACAGCCCCACCATCGCGGCGTCCCACGGCCGGCGGCCCGACAGGTGGTACACCGCCCAGGCCACGGTGGCCGCGCACAGCGCCAGCAGCAGCGCGGTCGCGTCGAAGTACGACTCGACGGGGTTGACCTTCGGCACCAGGCCGTGCCCGGCCAGGCTGTCGTACCAGCCGGACAGCGTGCGGGCGCCGTACATGAACCAGCCGGTCAGCACCGGGTACTCCACCGGGTGCCCGGCGTACGGCACCTTGCCCCGGTCCAGTTCCTCGGCGTAGTAGAGCGGGATCACGTCGGAGTAGCACAGGTGGGTGTACTGCAGGCTCGCGGTCCAGGCGCCACTCTTGCACGGCGCCTTCTGCAGCCAGGACAGCGCGAGCACAGCCACGGTCAGCGCCAGGCATACCCGCAGCGGGGTCCAGAAGGACGCCCGGCCGACCAGCCCGTGCCGGCCCCAGGGGCCGCCGGCCGCCGTGCTGGCCGGGCGCACGACCGGGTCTTCCCAGCTGGGTACGACGCGGTCGGCCTGCTCGGACGGTCGACGGTTCACGACTGGGGAGCCTAGTCAGGAACTGGACCTGCAGCCCGTGGCGGCGCACACTGAGGCGATACCGGAAGATATCGCAGGAGGTATCGCCATGTCGGAGTCCCCGGCGGAGCAGCACCCGGCAGCGGAGGCCCGGACGGCGGCGTCCCCGGCGGAGTCGCTGTCCGACCTGCTGGTCAAGGCGGTCCGGATGCTGCCGGCCGGCGAGCAGGACGGCGTGTTGCGCATGCTCCTCGACCGGCACACCGCGACCTGGCCGGCGCATCCGTGGCCGCCGGGATCTCCGTGGGCGCCGCATCCGGGCGTCCGGGGTCCCTGGCTGCCGGCGCTCGCCGAGGGCGGCTGGGGGCTGTCCCGCACGGTCGAGCGTGGCTCGGGCACGTTGCGGGTGGTGCCGGTGCGGCTGTCGGCCGAACAGCACGACGATCTCAAGCGGTGGTGCGAGGCCAACGACTTCTCGATGGCCGTGGTCATCCGCGGCCTGGTGGACCGGTTCCTCGACTCGCAGCAGCGACCCCATCCCTCCCCCTGAGCGTGGCGTTCGGACACCTGCGGTCAGCCGGCGCCGGTGCGGATGGTGGGGGACGGGGTGGGGCAGCCGCGGACCGGGCAGGTGGGGACGCTCGGGGTGATGGTCGGCGGCGGGGTGGCCGTTGTCGTGGGCGGGGCGGTGGTCGGCGCGGCCGTCGTGGCGGACGGCCCACCGGACGGGGTGGTGCGGGGCGCGGCCGGGCTGGTCGGCGAGGCCGTGGTCGGCGCGACGGTCGGCGGGGCCGGCGGGCGTTCGATCTGGGTGCTGCCCGGCAGCTCCAGCTCCGCCTGACCGGCCAGGTAGGCGTCCATGAACGCCTGCCAGGTGGCCCCCGGCAGCCCGCGCCCGTACAGCGGCCTGCCGCGGGCGTCCTTCAGCGCGGCCGGTCGGTCGCTGCCCACCCACACCGCCGCGCTGATCTGCGGGGTGAAGCCGACCATCCAGGCGTCGGAGTTGTACGCCGTCTCGCCGAACTGCTGGGTGCCGGTCTTCGCCGCGGACGGCCGGTCGCCGGCCAGCGGGACGCCGGAGTACTCGGCCACCGGCTCCAGCGCGTATGTCACGTCGTTGGCCACCTTCGCGTCGATGACCCGCTGGCCGCCATCGCGGTGCTGGTACAGCACGGCGCCGGCCGCGTCGGTGACCTGCTGCACGAAGTACGCCGGCCGGTGGATGCCGCCGGCGGCCAGCGTGGCGAAGCCCACCGCCTGGTCGACCGGCCGCACCTCGTACTGCCCGATGCCGATGCCGCCCGCGGTGGTCCCGTTCTGCTGCAGGGTGGGCTTGCCGTTGCGGGTGGCCGCGATGCCCATCCGGTGCGCCGTCGCGGCGACCCGCGGCGGCCCCACCCGGACCGCCAGGTCGTAGAACACGGTGTTGATCGAGCGTTTCATGGCCTGCAGCAGCGAGCAGCGCGGGCACTGCGCGCCCTCGGAGTTGTGCACGACGGTGCCCTGGAAGGTGCGCGGCGAGCTGCCGTCGAAGACGGAGTACACGCTGAGCCCGGTGTCGGAGTTCAGCGACAGGTCCAGCGCCGCGGCGAGCACGTACGGCTTGAACGAGGATCCCGGTGGGCGCCAGGCCTGGGCGTAGTCGAACCCGGTGCCGGACCGCCCGCCGTAGTACGCCCGGACCGCGCCGCTGCCCGGGTCGACCGCCACCAGGGCCTGCCGGAGCCTGGCCGGCTGGCCGGCGAAGGTGCGCCGCACCGCCTCGACCGCGGCAGTCTGGGCGCGCCGGTCCACCGTGGTCTGCACCCGCAGGCCCTGCCGGTTCAGCAGCGACTCGTCGAAGCCGAGGTCGGCCAGCTCCTCCTTGACCTGGTCCACCACGTAGCCGTTCGGCCCGGTGACCCGGTTCAGGTCGCTGAGCTGCTGCGGGGCGACGGCCGGGTAGGTCAGCCGAGCCGCGGTGGCCGGGCTCAGCCAGCCCTCGGCGACCATCCCGTCGAGGACGAAACGCCAGCGGCTGCGGGCGGTGTCCGGATGCGTCTGCGGGTCGTACCGCGCGGGGGAGCGGATGCTTGCGGCCAGCACCGCCCCTTCGGCCACGGTGAGCCGCTGGACCGGCTTGGTGAAGTACGTCTGCGCGGCGGCCTCGATCCCGTAGGCACCGCGACCGTAGTAGATCGTGTTGAGGTACCACTCCAGGATGTCCCGCTTGGAGTACTGCCGGTTCAGCTTGACTGCGATGACCGCCTCCTTGAACTTGCGGGTGAGCGTGCGCTCCTGCGTCAGGTAGGCGTTCTTCACGTACTGCTGGGTGATCGTCGAGCCGCCCTGCAGCTCCCGGCCGCGCAGGTCGTTGTAGAGCGCCCGGAGGGTGCCCCGCGCCGAGACACCCGGCTCCGTCCAGTAGCCGCGGTCCTCCGCCGCGAGCACCGCGTTCCGGACCCCGGTCGGCACCTTCGACAGCGGCACGTCGGTGCGGTTCTCGGCGCCGATCCGGGCCAGCTGGCTGCCGTCCGCGTAGGTGATCACCGAGACCTGGTTGGCCCGGATCTGGCCCGGCAGCGGGATCCTGGCGGCGACATACACGACGCCGGCCGCACCGACCACGAGCAGCAGTACGAACGACATGGCGATCAACGTGAACCGGCGCAGCCGGCGCCGCTTCGGACGGCGCCGGTTCCCCCCCGTCGAGTAGGTCGTCACCTGCCCACCTCTCGGCCCGTGCCAACGTGCCCGCGGCCCAGTCCCCCTGGGCGGCCCAGTCCCGTGCGAGTCTGCGGCCGAATCATCCGGCTGCCTGCCCCATACCTGAAGACGCGCCACGCACCGAGTTCGAGCACACCGCGCCGCGGGGTGAGCAGAGATCCAGCAGCCGCGCGCGGCTACTCGTGCGCGACCTCACGGGAGTCGGGCCCGTGGGGCAGCCCCTTGCGGCCGAGCTGGTAGGACGTGGACAGGTGGTTCCACCCGCAGGTCCGGCAGACCTCGACCACATAGACCGTGAACTCGCCGTAGTCCATCGCCATCCGGGGCAGCTCGGCGGTGGAGCGGGCCTGCCCGTTGGCCGACTTCAGCTCATCGCCGTACACGTAGTTGACGTGCGTCAGCCGTTCCTTGCGGCACACCGGGCACACCACCTCGGAGACCTCCCCGTGGTACCGCGCGGCGCGCTGCAGGTACGGGTGCGCGTCACACACCTCGTGCACGCCCGCGCGACCGGCGTACAGATCCGCGAGCAGCGCTCGGCGCTGCAGCGCGTAATCGACGACGGCCCGGCGAGTTCTCACGACGGCTAGCGTACGCCGCACGTCGAGGAGACCGGTTGGGCGAACGGGGTGCCAGCGTTCCGGTGAACGGGTGACTAAGGATGGTCAGCCGGGCGGCCACTTGAACACGTTCAGGACTTGGGGATAGGCTACCGGGGATACGTTGAACGTGTTCAACTGGGGTGATCCATGCCCGGTCGCGGGGAACATACCCGGCAGCTCATTGTCAAGACCGCGCTCCGACTGTTCCGCGAGCGCGGTTACGCCGAGACCACGATGCGGGCCATCGCCGCCGAGGCGGGCGTCTCGGTGGGCAACGCCTACTACTACTTCGACTCCAAGGAACACCTCGTCCAGCAGTTCTACGAGCGGCTGCAGGCCGAGCACCGGGCGGCCGCCGAGCCGGCGCTGCGCGGGGTCAGCGACTTCGGGACCCGGCTGCGCGGCGTGCTGACCGCCTGGCTGGACGTGGCCCGGCCGTACCACGCGTTCGCGGCCAAGTTCTGCATGGTGGCCGCCGAGCCCAGCTCCCCGCTGTCGCCGTTCTCGGCCGCGTCCAGCGCGTCCCGGGAGGCCGCCGTCGGCCTGCTCCGCGAGGTGCTGGAGGGGTCCAACGCCAGGGTCGACGCCGAGCTGCGCGCCGACCTGCCGGAGCTGCTCTGGCTGGTCGAGCTCGGCGTCGTCCTGTACTGGGTGCACGACTCCTCGCCGGACCAGGCCCGGACCAGGCTGTTGATCGATCGGGCGGTGCCGCTGGTGGACCGGCTGGTCGGGCTGTCCCGGCTGCGGGTGCTGCGCTCGGTGAGCCGGGACATCGTGTCGTTGAGCCGGGTCCTGCGCGGTAACGCCACCGAGGCGCCCGGCCGGGCGGAGGGCTCGGCCGATCCTGACCGTCGGCGCTGATCTGCACCCGCCCGTTGCCGGGGCTCCGGAACGCCTGCCGTTCGGCTCGGGTTGCACTCGAGGCCGGGCCTACCTATCGTGGCGATGTATCGGCGCGATACATCGGAGCGAGAGATCGGCGGAGGTGGCTGGGCGTGCTCGAGTTCGCGATCCTCGGCCTCCTCCAGCAGTCCCCGATGCACGGGTACGAGCTGCGCAAGCGGCTCAACGCGCTGCTCGGGACGTTCCGCGCGTTCTCCTACGGCTCGCTGTACCCCACGCTGCGCCGGATGAAGGTCGCCGGCTGGATCAGCGAGGAGGGCACGGACGCCGAGGCGAGGACCAGCCGGCGGGCCCGGGTCGTCTACCGGATCACCGCCGAGGGCAAGGAGCGGTTCGCGGAGCTGCTCGCCGAGGTCGGCCCGGCCACCACCGACGACGAGCAGTTCGGCGTGCACTTCGCGTTCTTCGCGCAGACCGACGCGGAGATCCGGCTGCGCATCCTGGAGGGCCGGCGACGCTGCGTCGAGGAGAAGCGCGACGGGCTGCGAGCCGCGCTGACCCGCACCCGCGAGCGGCTGGACCGCTACACGCTCGAGCTCCAGGAGCACGGTCTCGAGGCGGTGGACCGGGAGGTCCGCTGGCTGACCGAGCTGATCGACACCGAACGCCGGGAGCAGGCCACGGAGCGGACCGACCGCCCCGGCGGCGAATCCCGGTAGTCCGTACCACCAGGCCACCCATGTCACCCAGGCCATAAGGAGGCCCCCTGATGGGATCCGTGCGAGTCGCCATCGTCGGCGTTGGCAACTGCGCCGCGTCACTCGTGCAGGGCGTGCAGTACTACCGGGACGCCGACCCGGGCCAGCGCGTCCCGGGCCTGATGCACGTGCAGTTCGGCGACTACCACGTCCGGGACGTCGAGTTCGTCGCTGCGTTCGACGTCGACGCCAAGAAGGTCGGCCGGGACCTCGCCGAAGCGATCACCGCCAGCGAGAACAACACGATCAAGATCTGCGACGTGCCGCCGCTCGGCGTCCCGGTGCAGCGCGGGCACACGCTCGACGGGTTAGGGGAGTACTACCGGGACACCATCGAGGAGTCGGACGAGGAGCCGGTGGACGTCGTCGCGGTGCTGCGCCAGACGCAGGCCGACGTCCTGGTGTCGTACCTGCCGGTGGGCTCGGAGGAGGCGGACCGCTTCTACGCGCAGTGCGCGCTGGACGCCAGGGTGGCGTTCGTGAACGCGCTGCCGGTGTTCATCGCCTCCGACCCGGAGTGGGCCGCCCGGTTCACCGAGGCCGGGGTGCCGATCATCGGCGACGACATCAAGTCCCAGGTCGGCGCCACGATCACGCACCGGGTGCTGGCCAAGCTGTTCGAGGACCGCGGGGTGCACCTGGAGCGCACCTACCAGCTCAACTTCGGCGGCAACATGGACTTCCTCAACATGCTGGAGCGCAGCCGCCTGCAGTCGAAGAAGATCTCCAAGACGCAGTCCATGACCTCCCAGGTGTCGCACGACCTCGGCAAGCGGAACGTGCACATCGGACCGTCGGACCACGTCCCGTGGCTGGACGACCGCAAGTGGGCGTACGTCCGGCTGGAGGGCCGTGCGTTCGGCGACGTGCCGCTGAACATGGAGTACAAGCTGGAGGTCTGGGACTCGCCCAACTCCGCCGGCATCATCATCGACGCGGTGCGGGCTGCGAAGATCGCCAAGGACCGCGGCATCGGCGGCCCGATCCTGTCCGCCGCCAGCTACTTCATGAAGTCGCCGCCCGAGCAGTACCGCGACGACGTGGCCCGCGAGGCGGTCGAGAGCTTCATCCGCGGCGAGGCCGACCGCTAACCACCTCGCCACTGCCAGCGACCGCCCTGCCCGGCGCACCCTCCGGGCAGGGCGGTCTTACAGTTCCGAGCCCGCGCGGCAGGGTGTACCGAT
Organism: Actinomycetota bacterium; assembly: GCA_046724155.1. Lineage (GTDB taxonomy): Bacteria > Actinomycetota > Actinomycetes > Mycobacteriales > JACQDL01 > JBKOWA01. Next base: position 491 of record JBKOWA010000513.1, on the reverse strand, counting down.
CGAGGCCGTGGTGCTGCCCAGCACGCGCGAGTTCGACATTCGGCATCGGGGTGGTGCCATACTCGCCGCTCGTGGGTGAGGGACTCCCATTCGGATGAGGCGGATAGCCCGCCCGGTCAGGGATGGTGCTGGCCGGCCGGCGGCCCCCCGCCCGTTCCGGATGTCGAGGGGGGCTGCCGGCGGCGGGCCTGCGGTCGTGAGGTGTGGTCGCCTGGCCCGGCGAAGGAGTGGACCGGGGAGCGGGGGGCCGGCACCGGGTCACCATCCGCGGTGGTGACCTCCAGCCCCGCCCTCTTCGTCCCCGCCGGGCAGCAGGGGCGGTACCCGGCGGAGGGTGCGGAGGCCCGGGCGTCGCAGTCTTGCGCCGGGCGGCTCGGCGTCGTCACGGAGCGTGACAGGGATCGCGGGATCGATTTCCCGCCGACCAGGCATCCACGCCGAGGGACTGTAGGTAGCCGGGCGGGCTGGCGAGGAACACACTATGCATATAC
>JBKOWA010000052.1:0-3581 GCA_046724155.1 Actinomycetota bacterium | reverse complement strand
CCGCCACGATCACCCACCGGAGCTGGCAAGACACAACCCGACACCACCCCAGGTCACCCCGGCACCCGCTCACCAAACAACACCGGGGTACTGCCGGCTGCCCACCTCACCTTGGTGATTTCCGGTCAGCAGTTGGGCAGCGGCACCGGTCGATAGCATCTCGCGGTCCAGTCCGGGCATGTTTCCAGTCTGCCAGTAACCACCAAAAACACAACAGTTACCAGGGCCCCTGTGGGGTCGCGGCGCGGGCCTGAAATGATCTTCGGTGTGGTTGCCCGTGACGCCGTGTTTTCCTTGGGCTGGTGAGCCCGTCAACAGTTTGGTGCCGGGGGCCGGGCAGAGGGTTGCGCACTGTTGCTTCGAGCACGCCGATCAGACTCGGTTTCCTCATCACGGCTCCCCGGGCAGCCTCACCCTACCCCTACGTGGTGCGAAGGAGAGGCCGGGTTGGTGGCCGAGCAGGAGCCTGAGCAGGTTGAGGAGCCGGTTGAGCTGGTGGGCCGGGTGGCCGCCATCGACGTGGCCAAGGACTCGGGGATGGTGTGTACCCGGCTGCCGCACCCGGCGCGGGCCGGGCGGCGGGTGCAGAAGGTGTGGTCGGTGCCGGCCCGGTTCGCCGCGGTGAGCGAACTGGCCGACCACCTGGTCGATTGTGGGGTCGAGCGGGTGGTGCTGGAGTCCACCTCCGACTACTGGCGGATCTGGTTCTACCTGCTCCAGGCCGCCGGGCTGCAGGTGTGGCTGGTCAACGCCCGCGACGTCAAGAACGTCCCCGGCCGGCCGAAAACCGACAAACTGGACGCGGTGTGGCTGTGCAAGCTGAACGAACGGGGGATGCTCCGCCCCTCGTTCGTGCCCGGTGAAGACATCCGGGACCTGCGCGCGTTGACCCGGCTGCGGGCAGTGTTGACCGCCGACTGCTGTCGGCACAAGCAGCGGGTCGAGAAGATCCTCGAAGACGCCCTGATCAAGGTCTCCGCGGTCGTCTCGGACCTGTTCGGAGCCTCCGGCCGGGCGATGCTGCGGGCGCTGGTCGGCGGCGAGCGGGACCCGAAGGTGCTCGCCGAGCTGGCCAAAGGCCGGCTGAAAGTGAAGAAGGCACAGCTGGAGGAGGCGTTGACCGGCCGGTTCCGTGACGTGCACGCCGCCCAGATCGGCATGCTGTGCGACCTCATCGACGACCTGGAAACCAAGATCACGCAACTGACCCAGAAGATCACCGCGCACCTGGCCGCACTGCCCGGCGTCGCTCCGGCCTGCACCACCTGCGGAACCATCGGCGCACACACCCCCGACTGCCGCGAGCAGAACCTGCGGCTTCCCACACTGGTGGATCGGCTGGATGAGATCCCCGGCGTCGGTGAGCACCTCGCTCAGGTGATCCTCGCCGAGCTGGGCCTGGACATGTCCCAGTTCCCCACTCCCGCCCACGCCTCGGCCTGGGCCAAACTCGCCCCGCAGACCATCCAGTCCGGAGCCACCACCAAACCGGGTAGAACCGGTAAAGGTAACCGGTGGCTCCGCTCCGGGCTCGGCACCGCCGCCGTGGCCGCCGGCAAGACCGACACCTTCCTCGGCGCACGCTACCGGCGCATCCGCCGCCGCCGCGGGAAGAAGAAAGCCATGGTCGCCGTCGCCCGGACCATCCTGGAGATCGCCTACCTCCTCATCGACGACCCCACCCTGCGTTACCACGACCTCGGCGCCGACTACCACGACCGGCTCAACCCCGCCCGCCAAACCCGCAACAAGATCCGCGAGATCGAACGACTCAACCCCGGCCTGAAAGTCACCCTCACCACAACCGCCGCCTAGCCACCCACCGTCACCAACCCGCCACGATCACCCACCGGAGCTGGCAAGACACAACCCGACACCACCCCAGGTCACCCCGGCACCCGCTCACCAAACAACACCGGGGTACTGCCGGCTGCCCACCTCACCTTGGTGATTTCCGGTCAGGCTCGGCTGCTGCGGAGCCGCGGCGGGGGGTGGTTGTGGGGTGCTCCAAGATGGCGGGGTGACTGCGCGCATCGCCGACCTGGCTGCTGACCCGGACCGGCTGCTTGCTGTGGACCGGGCGCACGTGTGGCACCCGTATGCCAGCATGCTCGACCCGCTGCCGGTGCTGCCGGTGGTGGCTGCCCGGGGGGTGCGGCTGCGGTTGGCCGATGGGCGGGAGCTGATCGACGGGACGTCGTCGTGGTGGACCGCGATCCACGGGTACCGGCACCCGGTGCTGGACGCCGCGCTGGCCGAGCAGGCGGCCAGCCTGCCGCACGTGATGTTCGGGGGGCTCACCCATGCGCCGGCCGCGGCGCTGGCCGAGCTGCTGGTGGAGGTCACCCCGGCGCCGCTGCGGCACGTGTTCTTCGCCGACTCCGGCTCGGTCGCGGTCGAGGTGGCGATCAAGATGGCCGTGCAGTACTGGCACTCGCAGGGGCGGCCGGGCAAGTCGCGGCTGCTGACCGTCCGCGGGGGCTACCACGGGGACACGTTCGGGGCGATGAGCGTCTGCGACCCGGTCAACGGCATGCACCACCTGTTCACCCGGCTGCTGCCGGAGCAGGTGTTCGCGGCCCGCCCGCCGGCCGGCTACGGCGCGCCGCTGGACGAGGGGTACCTCGGCGCGCTGGCGGAGCTGGTCGCCAAGCACCGCGACGAGCTGGCCGCGGTCATCCTCGAGCCGGTGGTGCAGAACGCCGGCGGCATGCACATCTACGCCCCCGGCTACCTGGCCGAGCTGCGCCGGCTGTGCGATGCCCACGACGTGCTGCTGGTGCTGGACGAGATCGCCACCGGCTTCGGCCGCACCGGGGAGCTGTTCGGCTGCGCGCACGCCGGGATCGCGCCGGACATCATGTGCGTCGGCAAGGCGCTCACCGGCGGCTACCTCTCGCTGGCCGCCACGCTGTGCACGCCCCGGGTCGCCGAGGGGATCTGCCGCGGCGAGGCCCGGGTGCTGATGCACGGCCCGACCTACATGGCCAACCCGCTGGCCTGCGCGGTCGGGGTGGCCAGCGTCGAGCTGCTGCGGTCCGGGCCGTGGCGGGCCCGGGTCGGCGCCATCGAAGGCTGGCTGCGCGCGGGCCTGGCCCCGGCCGCCGACCTGCCGGGGGTCGCCGGCGTGCGGGTGCTCGGGGCGATCGGCGTGGTGCAGACCCGCGCACCGGTCGACGTGGCCGCGGTGCAGGCGGTGGCGATCCGGCACGGTGTGTGGATCCGGCCGTTCAACGACCTGATCTACACCATGCCGCCGTATATCGTGGAACGCGACGAGGCGGCCGCGATCACCGCCGCGATCGTCGCGGCGGCAGCGTTGCCAGCAGCCGGCCCGGCGTAACCGGCCCCCGCAGGCACTCGCCGCGCGCAGCAGGCCGGTGCTCCCGATAGCTTGGACCATTCAACGTTGCCAATGAGCGATCGCGCTCCCAGCATCGTCCGAACGTGTATCTCGGGTGATCTCGGGTGACATCGAAGAACTCCTTTACGTAGACGGGTAGGGCATGCGGGGGCCGCCTCCCTTGGTGGGTGGCTGGCCCCTGCATGCCCGGGGCTGTCTCTTATACACATCTCCGAGC
>JBKOWA010000098.1:0-3077 GCA_046724155.1 Actinomycetota bacterium | reverse complement strand
GGGGTGCTCCGAATCGGCGACCCCGCTCCGCCTCTCCATGAAGTCGAGCAGGTGTGAGCGGCTCCACCGCGACCAGGCTTCCGCCTCCTGGGTCTCCAGGTGGACCAGCCGGGTGGCGACCACCCGTTCAGCGTGGCGGTCGACCCAGACCTCCACGGTGAACGTCCGTCGCGGCAGCAGGCGGGCCTGACCGGCGTCCGCTGGAACAGCGGCCGGTGGGACCGAGTCCACAAACTCGGCATCTCCCAGCCCGGCGTCTCCTCCTGCTGCGTCCTCGACTTCGCCGTCCCCGACTTCGCCGTCCCCGACTTCAGCGTCCCCGACTTCAGCGTCCCCGACCTCGGCGGCCTCGCCCTCGGCGGCCACCAGCTCGGCTGGCTGGTCGATCCAACCCTGCGCGCGGGTGTTCGCCACCTGCCCGTTCCCGAAGGCGGCGACGACTTGCTCTACCTTGGCCCGGGCCAACTCGGCGACGGTGTGGGTCCCCGCATCGTGCAGCCGGCCAGCGACGTCCGGCTCGATTCCGCTCACTCGGGTCAGGTCGTCGCCGACGGGGTCGGAGTAGGCTGGCACAGTATCCCCCTGATCGTCGGAAAGGGGCCAGGCGTCGCCGGAAGGTCCGGACCACGCCTGGCATGGTGAAAGACGGCGGGTTGACCGCGGATCAGACGACCAGGAACGCTCCGAGGTCGACGAAGCCGCCGATGTCGGTGTGACCACCGGCCGCCGTCTTGAACAGGAAGACGACACCGAACTGGTACATCTTCGACTCATCGGGGAGGGTCGGCGACTTCACCGTGATCCGCCAGCGGTACCTGACGCTGGGCGGGTCGTGCGGGCTGGTCGACCCGGGGATGTCGAAGTCGTACGAGCCGATCGTGTCGTCGAACCTCCCGCCGATCTCGTCGGCGCTGAGCCGGACGACGCCCTTGCCGCTCAGCCAGCCGGGCAGCTCGACGTACCCCTTGAAGGTGAACCCCAGGTCGATGTCGAGGACGTTTATGGGGGCGCCGCTGGGATCTTCCGGCTGGTCGATCTCCAGGTTGGCTCCGCCCGGCGCAGCGAGCTGCACCGGAGCGGTGACCGGATAAGTCGTCATGTTGACTCCTAAGGCTTGGCGTGAGCAGTTGGGGAAGAATCTGTCCCCAACCGGCCTTGGCAGGCCACCTGCAATCCTCGGCCGCACCGCTTAGGCATCCGCTTTCTCGGCACTTAACAGAGCCAAGCCCCCCGATCGGGCGAACTTAAGCGACACTTCACATGGCTGTAGCCAGCGCCGAGCCACTACCATCAGCACCCATCCTTGTTCATCTTCCCCGGCTCCGTAACTTTGGTGCATCAATGGAGCCGGAACGTCAACGACCGCCTTTAGGGGGGCAAAGCGGTCAAAGTGGCCCGAACGCAAGGCGCGAGTGACCGCTACGGCGCTCCCCAGGCGCGCAGAACTGCTGAAACGTGGCGTTGGCGTACACTTGCCAATTGCACCGTCTCCGGCTTCGACCCCCGTCGGGCCGAGGAGCAGACTGGCATATGGTGGGTCTTCGCAGTCAACCGGGGTGCGAGGTCCGCCACCTACTAGGAGACCTACATCTGGGCAAAGCGGACGGATATCGTCGGGGGGCCGGTTAAGTTCGAGGACCCCAAACAGCAGCGCAAGGATGTGAGTGCTCGCCGTGTTGGCCGGTCGTTGGGCGGTACCGCTGCCCGACGCAACCATCCGTGGGAGTATCCCTCTCGACGGTGCGCTTTCCGCCGCCCCTCTCATGATCGACCTGCTGCCGGGTGAGGTTCACGTCGAACGCCTCACGGCCGACCTGACCCGGTCCGGTCGGCTGCCTCGTTGGGTTCGCCTCGGGCCGTACGACCTCGATCCCCCGGCGATGGACGACCTGGCCGCCGCCAGCGACGGGACCGACGCCACCGCCCTGACGAGCTCCTTCCGGCCCGTGGTGGTCGAGTCGGACGACCGCCGGCAGGCCGAGCGGTTCCTGTCCCGGCTGGTGCCCGCCCAGCCGCCCGGACCCGCGCCGAGCATGATCGTGCTCCGTTACGCCACGGCGGGCACGGGCCGTAGGCGGGCGACACCGGCCGGGCGGATCTCGAATCCGGAGAGCCTGGGCAATGCGGCACTGGCGAGGCTGACCGGCGACCGGCTGGCCCTGTACGACTCGGTGCTCGACGCCGGGCGGCAGTTACGGCCGGGAGAGCTGACCACGATCATCGAACGATCGCGACACGTCCGCGAGCTGACCGTACGGCTGGCTGCCCGGTTGCTCCAGGACGTCCCGGCCCGGACCAGGGCACTGCTGGGCTTCGCCGCGCTCCTCGGCTACTGCCACCCCGACCTCGGCTCGCTCGCACCTGTGCTGGAAACCTGCGCGGTCCTTCCCTGGTGGACGGAGCTCACCGGCGGGTGGCGGCACTTCGAGCCGGCGTGGCGCGACGGCGCCCTCGCGGTCTGCCACAGCAACCGGCGGCCGCAGGGGGCGCTCCTCGGTCGGCTGGTGGGCGAGCTGGTCGAGGACGGGGCAGCCGCCGAAGCCGTCGAGCTGTGCCTGGACGCCGGGTGCCCCGGGACCGCGAGCGACCTGCTCGCCGAGATCGGCCCCGACCTGCTCTCCGCCGGGCAACCACTTTCGGTACAGCGCTGGCTCCGGCGCCTGCCGTGGACGGTCCGCCGGCGGCACCGCGCCCTCGCCGGCCAGGTCCGCGCGGCTCGCCGGCAGGACGGGCAGCAATGGGAGATGCCGATCGCCGCCCCGATGCACCAATGGACGAGGCCGGCCGACGCCCCGTCAGCCGGTCCCGGGCAGCCGCCGGGTGCACCGCGGCCGGACGGTACCCCGCCCCTCCCGGTCAGTGTGTCGCCGCTGGCCGTGCAGGCGCGCCTGCTCGGGCCGGTGGACGTCTCGATCGGCGGGCACCGCGTCGAGCACTGGCACGGCCGGAAGGGAACGCTGCTGCTGGCGTACCTGCTCCTGCACCGCGGTGACCGCCCCGCCTCCCGGGACGCGCTGGCCGTGAACTTCTGGCCCGACGCGCCTTCCGACGCGTCCCGCAACCGCCTGCACGTCACC
>JBKOWA010000353.1:0-2032 GCA_046724155.1 Actinomycetota bacterium | reverse complement strand
GTGCAGCCCTGGCGCGAGCAGGTCGGGCAGGCGCTGGTCGGGCTGGGCTGGTCGGCCCGGGAGGCCGAGGAGGCGGTGTCCGCGGTGGCCGACCAGGCGGCCGCCGGCGCCGACGTGCCGGCCCTGCTGCGGGCCGCGCTGCGCCTGCTGGGCCACTCGTGATAGGTACGCGGGCCGGGCTTCGCCCTGGGCCCGCCGCGTGGTTGGGTCCAGAACGCTGGCTGGGCCCGACTGCGTCGGGTGACGGGTACGCGGGCCGGGCTTCGCCCTGGCCCGCCGGGTGCCGGGTACGCGGGCCGGGCTTCGCCCTGGCCCGCCGGGTGCCGGGTACGCGGGCCGGGCTTCGCCCTGGCCCGCCGGGTGGCTGGGTCCAGAACGCTGGCTGGGCCCGACTGCGTCGGGTGGGCGGGGGTGGTGGATGAGCGGGCAGACCGGGCGGCCGGAGGAGGAAGAGGAGGTGGTCTCGCCGTACGCCGCGGTGGACGAGCGCGAGGTGGAGCAGTCGCTGCGCCCGCGCCGGCTGGCGGAGTTCATCGGCCAGCCTCGGGTCCGCGAGCAGCTGCAGCTGGTGCTGGAGTCGGCGAAGCGGCGCGGCCGGCCGCCGGACCACGTGCTGATGTCCGGCCCGCCGGGCCTCGGCAAGACCAGCCTTGCCATGATCATCGCGGCCGAGCTGGGCACCGCGATCCGGGTGACCAGCGGGCCGGCCATCGAGCGGGCCGGCGACCTGGCTGCGCTGCTGTCCAACCTGGCCGAGGGCGACGTCCTGTTCATCGACGAGATCCACCGGATCGCCCGGCCGGCCGAGGAGATGCTGTACGTGGCGATGGAGGACTTCCGCGTCGACATCGTGGTCGGCAAGGGCCCGGGTGCCACCGCCATCCCGCTGGGCCTGGCCGCGTTCACGCTGGTCGGAGCCACCACCCGGGCCGGGCTGCTGACCGGCCCGCTGCGGGACCGCTTCGGGTTCACCGCGCACATGGACTTCTACGCCGAGGACGAGCTGCACCAGGTGCTGGAGCGCAGCGCGCGGCTGCTCGGCATCGCGCTGCGCCCGGACGGTGCGGCCGAGATCGCCGGCCGGTCCCGAGGCACCCCGCGGATCGCCAACCGGCTGCTGCGCCGGGTGCGCGACTACGCCGAGGTGCGGGCCGACGGGGTGCTCGACCGGGCGGTTGCCCGGGCCGCGCTGGCGGTCTACGTCGTGGACGAGCTGGGCCTGGACCGGCTGGACCGGGCGGTGCTGGACGCGCTGGTCCGGCGGTTCGGCGGCGGCCCGGTCGGCGTCAGCACGCTGGCCGTCGCGGTGGGCGAGGAGCCGCAGACGGTGGAGGAGGTGGCCGAGCCGTTCCTGGTCCGCGCCGGCCTGCTGGCCCGCACCCCGCGCGGCCGGGTGGCCACCCCCGCGGCCTGGCAGCACCTCGGCCTGCCCGTCCCCGGTCCGTTGGCCGGTCCGGGCGTGGCCACGCAGCGGCTGCCCACGCTGTTCGACTAGGTGCTGCGGGCGTAAGGAACCTGGTCATTCGAGTGGTTGGCGGGCGATGGCTGGTGGCTGGGCGCCGGAGAGCAGCCAGCCACCGGCGGCTGCGACGGCAGGTAGGCCGAGGAGGATGACGAGGAGGTCGAGCACCGGTACGTGGGTCATCCGCTCGGTGAGCTCGTTGCGGAAGAACGCGGCGGTGGCGAGGTAGGCGACGCAGGTACCGAGCACGCCGCCGAGCAGGCCGAGTGCGCCAGCGGTGGCGGCGGTGATGGTGCGGCGTTTGCGGCTGCTCGCTCCGGTCGCGGTGAGGGTCTGTAGCTCTCTGGTGGTTTCGGCGCGGATGAGACCGACGGTCATCGCGAGCACGCCGAGGGCGAGCAGGATGCCTGCGGCGGTGGCGTCGTTGCGGACCTGGGTCAGGGACGGGGCGTCGCTGCGGGTCTCGATCGTCATTCCGGCGGCGGTGGCTGCCTGCCGGGCGATGTTGATCTGCAGGGCGGTCAGTGGCCTGGGCGTCTGGATCAGCCATCCGCCGGGGCTCACGTGGAG
>JBKOWA010000581.1:0-2399 GCA_046724155.1 Actinomycetota bacterium | reverse complement strand
CCACAGGTGGCCGCCTGCGCCACCACCCGCCGCCAGCTGGGCACGCCGGAGCGGACAGCCTCGGCGAAGTACGGCGCCAGGAGCAGGCTGGGCAGCGCCGCGTCGGCGTCGTAGGCGTCCCGGATCCGGTCCAGGAACCGGGCCCGGATGATGCAGCCGCCTCGCCAGATCGCGGCCAGCGCGCCGCGGTCGATGTCCCAGCCGTACTCCCGGCTGCCGGCGGCGATGTGGTCGAAACCCTGGGCGTAGGCCACCACCTTCGAGGCGTACAGCGCGCGCCGGACGTCCTCGATGAAGCCGGCACGGTCGGTCAGGGCGAGCGGCTCGGTCGAGCTGCCGAACCCGGCGCGGGCGGCGGCCCGCTGGCCGGCGAGCGCGGACAGCGAGCGTGCGAAGGTGGCCTCCGCGATGCCGGTGATCGGGACGCCGAGATCCAGCGCGTTCTGCACGGTCCAGCGGCCGGTGCCCTTCTGCTCGGCCTGGTCCAGCACGACGTCCACGAACGGCCGGCCGGTCGCCGGGTCGGTGTGCGCGAGGACCTCGGCGGTGATCTCGATCAGGAACGACTCCAGGTCGCCCTCGTTCCACCTGCTGAAGATCTCCCCGACCTCGGCCGGCGTGGCCGACAGCCCGGTGCGCAGCAGGTCGTACGCCTCGGCGATGAGCTGCATGTCGGCGTACTCGATGCCGTTGTGCACCATCTTGACGAAGTGGCCGGCGCCGTCGGGGCCCACGTGGATGCAGCAGGGCGTGCCGTCCACGCGGGCGGCGATCGACTCCAGGATCGGGCCCAGCTTCCGGTACGACTGCACGGACCCGCCGGGCATGATGCTCGGCCCCGTCAGCGCGCCCACCTCCCCGCCGGACACCCCGCATCCGACGAAGTGGATGCCGTGCTTGCGCAGGGCCGCCTCCCGCCGGCGGGTGTCCTCGAAGTAGGCGTTGCCGCAGTCGATGACGATGTCGTCGGCCTCGAGCAGCGGGACCAGGTCCTCGAGGATCGCGTCCGTCGGGCCGCCGGCCTTGACCATGACGATGACAGCCCGCGGCCGGGCCAGGCTGGCGACGAACTCGGCCAGTGAGCCGCTCGGCACGAACGTACCGTCCGCGCCGTGCTCGGCGACCAGGCTGCGGGTCCGCTCGACGGTGCGGTTGTACAGCGCGACGGGGTAGCCGTGGCGGGCCAGGTTGCGGGCCAGGTTGCGCCCCATCACCGCCAGGCCGACCACCCCGATCTCAGCCAGACGCACACTGGACTGCTCAGTCATCTACGGCTCCCCTCCCGGCGACCCACCCGACCGGGCCGACCGTACGGCAGCCGGCGCGAGGCCCGTCCGGCCACCCGCCACCGTCCGGCCCGCTACGGCCGCGCTCCATCGACTGCATCGCGCGATTATGCGTCCTGCCCCGTCTCCGCCGGAGTCGCGGGCGATGTTTTCGCCCCCGCAGCGATGAGTCCGGTGGTTCTGGGGAGTCCTACCGGTGAAGGCTGAACCTGCCCGTCGGGAAGGAGAGGGACCGTCATGGCGATGCTCGACCTGCACCTGGCCGCCAGTGAGGTGTCGCGCCTGCTGGACGAGGTGAGCGAGGAACAGCAGGCGGCGCCGACGCCGTGCGAGGGCTACCCGGTCGCCGCGCTGCTGGACCACTTCATGAGCCTGTCGCTGGCGTTCACCTGGGCGGCCCGCAAGACAACCGCAGCCGAGGGGGCGTCCGGGGCGCCGCCGGTGCCCAGCGCGGCGAACCTCGACCCGGACTGGCGCAGCGTGCTGCCCAAGCGGCTGGGCGAGCTGGCCGACGCGTGGCGCGATCCGGGGGCGTGGGAGGGGATGACCGAGGCCGGCGGGGTGCGGATGCCGGCCGAGGTGATCGGCGTGATCGCGCTGGACGAAGTGGTGCTGCACGGTTGGGACCTGGCCCGCTCCACCGGCCAGCCGTTCCAGTGTGACCCGGCCAGCACGGCCGCCGTGCTGGAGTTCACCCGGATATCGGCGCTGCCGGAGCACGCGGCCGGCCGGAAGGGGTTGTTCGGGCCGGTCGTCGCCGTGCCCGAGAACGCACCCGCGTTCGACCGAGCGCTCGGCCTCGCCGGCCGCGACCCCGCATGGAGGCCACCGACGACCTGACCGCGGCGCCCACCCCGACGCCTTCCGCTCCGCACGGACCTCCCGCTGCGCACCGACAAACAGGGACACCGTTTCGGGGCGGAGGGTCGGGCGCGCGGGTCAGATGGCCGGTGGATCAGATGGCCGCACCGTTCCAGCCGGCTCGGGCACGCTGGTCAGCCTGCCCGAGCGGTGTCGGTGGCGGTCCGGTTCGGTGGCGGTCCGCCGCCACGCTACCGCATTCCGTATCCGCCGTCTGGACGGAATTTGGTGCTAATCGAACAGGTCTTGGAC
>JBKOWA010000326.1:0-5012 GCA_046724155.1 Actinomycetota bacterium | reverse complement strand
GTCCACGATCACGCTGACCACGATGGGCTACTACCTGGCCCGGCACGCGGACTGGCAGGACCGGGTGCGCGCGGAGTCGCTGGCGCTGGACACCGCCACCCCCGGCTACGACGAGCTGGACCGGCTGGTCGCGATGGACCTGGTGATGAAGGAGTCGCTGCGGCTGCTGGCGCCGGTGCCGAGCATCCCGCGGCACGCCGTCCGGGATACCGAGGTGCTCGGCTACGCGGTGCCGGCCGGCAGCCATGTCGTCATCTCGCCGCAGTTCACCCACCACCTGGCCGAGTACTGGCCGGACCCGGAGCGGTTCGACCCCGAGCGGTTCGCCACGGACCGGCGCGAGGACAAGGTGCACCCGCACGCCTGGGTACCGTTCGGCTCCGGTGTGCACAAGTGCATCGGCCTGTACTTCGGCGGCATGGAGGTCAAGGCGGTGCTGCACCAGCTCATCCGGCGGTACCGCTGGTCGGTCGAGCCGGGGTACGAGATGCCGATCGACTGGAAGGCGCTGCCGATCCCGCGCGACCGGCTCCCGGTCCGGCTGGCCTACCGGTAGCGGTTCGGGGCGTCGCGAGCACAGCACCCGGCCGCCGGAGGCCTCTCAACAACCCACTCCGCCATCCATCCGTAAGCCGCTGACCTGCAGCTGGTGAGTGCATTCGGCCGGGATCGCGACTGGTTCAGCGGGCCCTACCTAGGACATCCGGACGACCTGGCCGGTCACGTACCGAGCCTGCTGCGAGGCCAGGAAGGTGACCACCTCGGCGACCTCGGCCGGCTTCGCCACGTGCCGCAGCGGGCTGGCCGCGATGGCCGCCTCCGCCACCACCGGGGTGACCCAGCCGGTGTCGGTCACCGGCGGGTGCACCATGTTGGCGGTGACGCCGTACCGGCCCAGTTCCCAGGCCGCCGACAGGGTGTAGCTCTCCTGCGCCGCCTTGGCCGCGCCGTAGGAGACCTCCTCCGGGAAGCCGCGGGTGCCGGCCGAGGTGAGCCCGATGATTCGGCCCCAGTCCCCGCCGCGGGCCACGTGCCGGCGGGCGAACTCGGCGATCAGCAGGGCCGGGGCGCGGGTGTCCACCGCGAACTGCCGGCCGTGGCTGTCCGCGTCCACCTGCCGCAGCGGCCGGCCGTACCGGTCCCGCCGGTCCGGCAGGAAGGTGTCGGCCAGCCATCCGCTGGCGTTGTTGACCAGGATCTCCACCGGGCCGAAGGCGGCCTCGGCCCGGTCGAACAGCACCCCGGCCGCGGTCGGGTCGGCCAGGTCCGCCTCCACCGCCTCGGCCTGTCCGCCGGCCGTCCGGATCCGCCGCACGACCGGATCGGCGGTGAGCGCCCGCTGCTCGCCGTACCGGGTCGGGAAGGCCGGGTCGCCGGCGCGCTCGGCCGCATCCAGCCGCAGGTAGCTGAGCAGCACCGCGGCGCCCTGCTCGGCCAGCGCCTCCGCGACCGCGGCGCCGATGCCGTGGTTGGCGCCGGTCACCACGGCCACCCGTCCGGACAGCCCCAGGTCAGCCACCGGCTCAGGCCCGGGGGACGAGGGTCAGCAGGGTCGCCTCCGGCGGGCAGGCGAAGCGGTACGGCGCGTACGGCGAGGTGCCGAGTCCGGCGGAGATGTGCAGCCACACTCCGTCCCGCCACTCGTGCAGCCAGCGGACTCGGCTGCGCTCGATGCCGCAGTTGGTGACCAGCGCGCCGTAGAACGGCACCCGGAGCTGCCCGCCGTGGGTATGACCGGCCAGCATCAGCTCGTACCCGTCGTCGGCGAACCGGTCCAGCACCCGCGGCTCCGGGGAGTGCACCAGGGCCACCCGCAGGTCGGCGCCGGCATCGGCGGGGCCGGCCACCCGGCCGTACCGGTCCCGCTTCAGGTGCGGGTCGTCCACCCCGGCGAACGCGATCCGCAGCCCGTTCACGGTCAGCGCGCCACGCCTGTTGGTCAGGTCCACCCAGCCGGCGGCGGCCATCCGGTCCCGCAGCGGCTCCCAGTGCAGCGGCTGGCCGAACGTCCGCTTGTGGTGCTTCCGGAAGTACTTCAGCGGGTTCTTCCAGCGCGGCGCGTAGTAGTCGTTGCCGCCCAGCACGAACGCGCCCGGGCGGCCCAGCAGCGGGCCGAGCGCGGCCACCGTCGGCGGCACCGCGTCGTGCCCGGCCAGGTTGTCGCCGGTGTTCACGACCAGGTCCGGCTGCAGCTCGGCGAGCCCACGCAGCCACTCCTGCTTGCTGCGCTGGCCGGCCGTCATGTGGATGTCGGACAGGTGCAGCACCCGCAGCGGCGCCGCGCCGGGCGGCAGCACCGGCACCTCCATCCGGCGCAGCGTCCAGCGGTTGCGCTCGACGAGCACGGCGTACCCGGCGGTGGCCACGCCCGCGGCCGCCACGCCGAGGGTTGCGGTGATCAGTCGAGAAGGCACGCCGGCCAGGGTACGTCGGCCGCCCCCGCGGTGCGCCGTGACGTCCCGGACAGCCCGCTGCCGCGACCACCGCCGGAGGACAGCCGGTCAGCGCCAGGTGTCGTTCAGGGTGAGCGGCCCGGTGCCGGTGCCGGCCGACCGGTTCGGGTCGCTCTCCCAGCTGGTCGAGCCGTCCGGGTTCTTCTTGATGTACTTGTACTGGAACGAGGTGCTGGCCGGCACTGGCGTCCCGGCCGACCAGACCGGGTAGCCGGCCGCGGACAGCGGCACCGCGCTCGTGGTGTTCCACGAGCCGAGCGCCGGGATGCTGCCGACCACGAACACGTTCTGCCCCCAGAACGTGGTGGCGTTCTCGTTGAACGTCACCCGCACGTGGCTGCCGCCGACCCGGGCCGCGGTGTGGATCGCCACCGCGTCCATCCCGGCCACGTTCACCGTGGCGTTGCCGCTGCCGTCCACGGTGACCAGCGGGCCGCTGCACGAGCCGGCGGCGAAGTCGCCGTGGACCACGTCGCAGTAGGTGCCGGCCGGCAGCCCGGTGGGATAAGTGCGGACCAGCGTGCCGCCCTCCTTGTTGATCACCACGAAGCCGGCCGCACCGCGGCTGAACGCGATCTGGTTGCTGCCGTCGGACCACCAGTTGGCCACCGAGGTGCCGGCCACCGCGTTGTGGAACCCCACCATGTTCGCGATGGCCCGCTGCCGGTGCTCGCACTGCCAGCCGTTGCCGCAGCTGACCGCGTTCACCATCCCGTTCGCCGCGGACGGCGGGCCCTGGTCGGTGCCGGAGAAGGTGAAGCTGGACATGATGTTCGGCGTCCCGTAGTTCCAGGCCAGCTCGAACACGTTCGCCAGGGTGTAGGTGGCGCCGTCCTGGTAGGACAGCGTGCTGCCGTTGCGCTGGGTGTCGTGGTTGTCCACGAAGACCACGGCCCTGCCGCTCGGCTCCATGCCCCAGGACTGGCCGAACGTGGCCAGGTCGGCGATGTTGCCGCCGCCGAACTTGGCCTTCAGGTTGGTGCCGTAACGGAACTCCAGCAGGTCGCCGGTGCCCTCGTACTGCCACGGCTGCACCGGCTCGCCGGCCCCGAACATGACCTCCTGGTAGACGTACCCGGGGGAGGCCATCCTGCCCTCGATGGCGGCGATGTCCGCCGGGTTCATGTGCTTGCTGGCGTCCAGCCGGAAGCCGTCCACCCCGAGCGAGCGCAGGTCGGACAGGTACGCCGCGAGCCGGCCGCGCACGTAGTCGTGCTCGGTGTACAGGTCGGCCAGCTGGACCAGCTCGCACTCCTGCACCTCGGTCTGGCTGCCGTAGCTGTGGATCTGGTTGTCGGCCTCCGGGCACGGGTCGCCGGGGTGGTGGAAGTCCGGGTAGATGTACGTGCCCGGGTAGGTGTACTTGTCCGGGAACGTGCTGCCGCCGTACCCCGTGCTGCCCTGCCCGGTCATGTGGTTGACCACCGCGTCGGCGTACACCTTGACGCCGGCCGCGTGGCAGGTGCCGACCATGCCGGCGAACTGCGACCGGTTGCCCATCCGGCTGGTCAGCTGGTAGCTCACCGGCTGGTAGACCTCCCACCACGGGTGGCCGGGCATGGTGACCGATTCCTCCGGCGGCGAGACCTGCACCCCGCCGTACCCCTTCGGGCCCAGCACGCTCGTGCACTCGGCGGCCACCGAGTCCCACGGCCACTCGAACAGGTTGGCGATCACGTCGCGGCTGCCCGGCGGCGCGGCCGACGCGGGCCGCGGCGCCGAGGCGGACGCCACTGCCAGACCGGCCAGCAGGCCGGCGGCGGCAAGGCCGGCGACCAGGCGGGAACGGGTGTCGTGAGCGTGCGCCGTTGAGCGAGCATGCGCCGTCGGGAAGGAAGCGTGCACCATTGAACGGCCTCCACAGGGTCAGCGGGGAACCACCGCTGCGGCTAGCGTAACCGGACATGACGACGTTGAAGCAGCGCTTGCGGGCGGATATGACCGAGGCGCTGAAGGCCCGGGACGAGCTGACCCTGGCCACGCTGCGGATGGCGCTGACCGCGGTGCAGACCGAGGAGGTGGCCGGCAGGCAGGCCCGCGAGCTGTCCGACGACGAGGTGGTGGCGGTGCTCACCCGGGAGGCGAAGAAGCGGCGCGAGGCGGCCGAGGCGTTCGCCGCCGCCGGGCGGGCGGAGCTGGCCGAGCGCGAGCGGTCCGAGGGGGAGGTGCTGGCCCGGTACCTGCCGGTACCGCTGTCGGAGCAGGAGCTGACCGAGCTGGTGCGCGCCGCGATCGCCGAGGCGGGAGCCACCGAGCCGCGGCAGATGGGCCAGGTGATGCGGCTGCTGCAGCCCCGGACCGCGGGCCGCGCGGACGGTCGCCGGGTGTCGGAGGAGGTGCGCCGCCAGCTCGCCTCGGGATGAGATGACCGGGATGAGATGACGTGGGCCCGCCCGCCGCAGCCGGGGGGCTACCTCCGGCGCCCAGGTCGGGCCAGGCACCCGGAGCGCGCGGCTCGGCCGGCCGGGTTACCGCGCACCCGGCCGGCCGCCCTCGCCAGCTGGGCCGGCCGGGTGAGCCGGCCCGGCTCTGTCTCTTATACACATCTGACGCTGCCGA
>JBKOWA010000586.1:0-4057 GCA_046724155.1 Actinomycetota bacterium | reverse complement strand
GGTTGAAGCCGGGCGGCCGCTCGGGCCTCGGCCGCTCCGGTGGCGCGGGCCGGCAGCCGGCGAGCAGCGCCGCCACCGGCAGTGCCATGGCCAGCACGGCAGCCCCCGCGCGGAGCCCGGTGGAGCGCACCCGTCAGCCGGGAAGCGTACCGGCCGTGACCCGGCAGATCTGCGCGAACTCGTCGCCGTCCAGGCTCGCGCCACCGACCAGGGCACCGTCCACGTCCGGCTGGGCCACCAGGTCGCCGATGTTGCCGGCCTTGACCGAGCCGCCGTAGAGGATCCGCACGCCGTCGGCCAGGTCCCCGGAGTACGCCTCGGCCAGCCGGGTCCGCACCGCCGCGCACACCTCCTGGGCGTCCTCCGGGGTGGCCACCTTGCCGGTGCCGATCGCCCACACCGGCTCGTAGGCGATGACCACCTGGCGCGCCTTGTCGGCCGGCAGCCCGGCCAGCGCGGCGTCGAGCTGGCCGATGCAGTGCGCCACCTGGCCCCCCGCCTCCCGCACCGGCAGTCGCTCGCCGATGCACAGGATGGGCACCATCCCGTGCTGGAACGCGGCTGCCACCTTGGCCTTGACCAGCGCGTCGTCCTCGCGGTGGTACTCCCGCCGCTCGGAGTGCCCGACCACCACGTAGGAGCAGCCGAGCTTGGACAGCATGGCGCCGCTGACGTCCCCGGTGTAGGCCCCGGCGGGCTGCGGCGCCAGGTCCTGCCCGCCGTACCGGAGCAGCAGCCGGTCGCCGTCGATGAGGGTCTGCACGCTGCGCAGGTCGACGAACGGCGGCAGCACCACCACCTCGACCGCCTCGAAGTCACGCTCCTTGAGGCTGAAGGCGATCTTCTGCACCAGGGCGATCGCCTCGAAGTGGTTGAGGTTCATCTTCCAGTTGCCGGCGATCAGCGGCCGGCGGGCGGGTGGCTTAGGCAATCAGGTCTCCAGTACGGCGATGCCGGGCAGGGTCCTGCCCTCCAGGAACTCCAGCGACGCCCCGCCGCCGGTCGAAATGTGGCCGAATGCGTCTTCGGCCAGACCGAGGGTACGCACCGCCGCCGCCGAGTCGCCGCCGCCGACCACGGTCAGCCCGGGGCAGCCGGCCACCGCCTCGGCGACCCCCCGGGTTCCGGCGGCGAACGGGGGCAGCTCGAACACCCCCATCGGCCCGTTCCAGAACACCGTCCCGGCCTTGCCGATGACCGCCGCGAACCGGTCGACCGTGTCCGGGCCGATGTCCAGGCCCTTCTGCCCGGCCGGGATGGCGTCCGCCGGGACGGTGCGCGGCTCCGCGTCCGCGGACACCTCGGCGGCCACCACCACGTCGCTGGGCAGCACCACCCGGTCACCGGCCCGGTCCAGCAGCTCCCGGCAGGTATCGACCATCTCGGCCTCGAGCAGCGAGTCGCCGACCTGGTGCCCCTGGGCGGCCAGGAAGGTGAAGCACATGCCGCCGCCGACCAGCAGGGTGTCGACCCGCGGCAGCAGCGACTCGATCACGGCCAGCTTGTCGGACACCTTGGCCCCGCCCAGCAGCACCACGTAGGGCGCCTCCGGCGCGCCGGCCAGCCGGCGCAGCACCTGCACCTCGCGCAGCACCAGGTCGCCGGCGTAGTGCGGGCGCAGCAGCGCCACGTCGTATACCGAGGCGTGCCTGCGGTGCACCGCGCCGAACGCGTCGTCCACGTAGGCGTCGGCCAGCGCCGCGTACTGCTCGGCCAGCGCACCCCGGGCGGCGTCGTCCTTGCTGGTCTCCCCCGGCTCGAACCGGACGTTCTCCAGCAGCGCCACCTCGCCGTCGGCCAGCCCGGCCACGGTGGCCCGGGCCTGCTCGCCCACGGTGTCGGCGGCGAACCGGACCGGCGTGCCGAGCAGCTCGCCGAGCCGGTCGGCGACCGGCCGGAGGGTGTACTTCGGGTCGGGCGCGCCCTTCGGCCGGCCGAGGTGGGCGCAGACCACGACCCGGGCACCGGCACCGGCCAGCCGCCGGATCACCGGCAGGCTGGCCCGGATCCGGCCGTCGTCGGTGATCCGCGCGCCGTCCAGCGGCACGTTCAGGTCGGACCGCACCAGCACCCGGCGGCCGGCGACGCCACCGGCAAGCAGGTCATCGAGCGTCTTCATGGTCGGGCGGTCACAGCCTCGAGGCGATCATGGCCGTCAGGTCGGCCAGCCGGCAGGAGTACCCCCACTCGTTGTCGTACCAGCCGACGATCTTCACCTGGTCGCCGATGACCTTGGTGAGCCCCGAGTCGAAGATGCACGAGGCCGAGTTGCTGATGATGTCGGCGGACACGATCGGGTCCTCGGTGTACTCCAGGATGCCGGCCAGCGCGCCCGCGGCGGCCGCCCGGAACGCCTCGTTCACCTCGGCCACCGTGGTCTCGCGGCCGACGGAGGCGGTCAGGTCGGTGGCCGACCCGGTGGGCACCGGCACCCGCAGCGCGTACCCGTCGAGCCGGCCCTTGAGCTCCGGCAGCACCAGCCCGATCGCCTTGGCCGCGCCGGTCGAGGTGGGCACGACGTTCAGCGCGGCGGCCCGCGCCCGGCGCAGGTCCTTGTGCGGGCCGTCCTGGAGGTTCTGGTCCTGGGTGTAGGCGTGGATGGTGGTCATCAGCCCGCGCTGGATGCCGAACGCGTCGTTGAGCACCTTCGCCATCGGCGCCAGGCAGTTGGTGGTGCAGGACGCGTTGGAGATGATCGCGTGCGCGGCCGGGTCGTAGGCCTCGTCGTTGACGCCGAGCACCAGCGTCACGTCCTCGTTCTTGGCCGGCGCCGAGATGATCACCTTCTTGGCGCCGCCGTCGAGGTGCTTGCGGGCGTCCGTGGCGTTGGTGAAGAACCCGGTGGACTCGATCACGATGTCCACCCCGAGGTCCTTCCACGGCAGCTTGGCCGGGTCGCGCTCGGCCAGCCCCTTGATGGTGGCGCCGCCGACCTCGATGCCCTGCTCGGTGGCCCGAACCGGCTCCGGCAGCACGCCCAGCACGCTGTCGTACTTGAGCAGGTGGGCCATGGTGGCGACGTCGCCCAGGTCGTTGAACGCGACGACCTCGATGTCGTGCTGGCTCTTCTGCGCGGCGCGCCAGAAGTTGCGGCCGATCCGGCCGAAGCCGTTGACGCCGACTCTGATGGTCATGCAGGTCTCCCCTCAGGTAGCTCCGCCCGCCGGGAGCCGGTGGGCAAACGGCAGCATGGCCAATGCCGACCCTAATAGGCGGCACCCGGCAAGGCTGGCCCGGGTCGGCAGGTGATCTGCGGCTCGCCGGTCGGCGACCGGCGGTTCCCGGTGCTCCCCGTGCGCAAACTCACCGAGCGTGCCGACCTGGCCGCCCGGTTCGCTGCCCAAATGGACACTCCCGGTCCCCGGCCGCCGTCGTACCGTCGATCCGGACGTGCCCGAAGCCCGAAAGGAGGTCGGGATGGGCGGCGAGCCGGAGCGCACGGATCCCGGTTCACCCGGGTGGCAGGCGCTTGCCGAACCGCACGCCACCCCCCAGGTGGACGCGCTGCCGCCGTTCGAGGACGCCCTGTGGTACCTCGAGGCGGCGGCCACGCCCGAGGAGATCCTGGTCAACCTGCCCGCCGTGCTGTGGACCGCCGTCGGGCTGCTCGGCACGGACGGCCACGACCCGCGGATCGACGTCGAGTGCCGGGCCTGGCAGACGATCCGGCCCGGGGACGCCGGGCTGGCCGAGTTCCTGCAGGCCCGCGACCAGGTGGTGCGCGACGGCTGGCAGCTCGACGGGCTGGCCCGGGGCTGGCTGTCCGAGCGGGTCGCGGTCGACACCCGGCGGGCCGAGGCGTACGCCGGCCTCGGTGACCTGACCGTCGGGGCGGCCGGGGCCCGGCTGATGCTGCGTCAGGGCTGAGGGTGGGCCCCAGCTGATTGGGCCCCAGCTGGCGATGCGGGTCACTGCTGAGATGACAGGTGGGTCACGGCTGACCCGCCGGTACCGGACGCCGGCTAGGGAATGAGCATCTCCGGGGTGACATATGCCTCGGTGTCCGGGATACCGAGATCCGCGGCCCGCTTGTCGGCCAGCGCCAGCAGCCGGCGGA
>JBKOWA010000503.1:0-5171 GCA_046724155.1 Actinomycetota bacterium | reverse complement strand
ACCGACGTCACCGACCCGACCGCCGGCGGCACCGTGGAGCTCATGCTCGAGGGCCCGGCGAGCGGCGCCGACGGACCGAAGATGATGGACAACATCACCGTCAACGCCCGCAGCCAGGTGATCATCCAGGAAGACACCGGTAACAACCCCTACCTCGCCGGCGTCTACCAGTTCGACACCACGTCCGGGGCGCTGCGCCGGATCGCCGACCACGACCCGGAGCGCTTCCTGCCGGGCGGTGCGTACTTCGACACCGTCGACGAGGAGTCCTCGGGCGTGATCGCGGCGCCGTTCCTCGGCGCCGGCAAGTACCTGCTGGACGTGCAGAACCACCTCAGGGTGGCCGACCCGGAGCTGGTCGAGAAGGGCCAGCTGCTGGTCATGACCGTGCCGCCGGGCCAGCCGTTCGGCGACGGCTAGCAGCCCGCACGGGGTGGGTGGCGTGGACCGCGCTGCCCACCCCGTCGGCAGCGCTCCGCCAGGGCCCACCTCTGGGTGATCCGCGGCGCGGGCCCCGGATGTGGTGGCACGATCACGGAGGGTGCCGGACCGGGAGGAGCATGCGTGATGCCGGATGACGCTGGCGACGACCAAGCCGTGCAGCGCAGGCAGGAGGCCACCCAGTCGGCCCAGGACCGCGGCGCGCTGGTGCTGGTGCGGCACGGGCAGACCGAGTGGAGCCGGGACGGCCGGCACACCAGCCGGACCGACCTGCCGCTGACCGGGTACGGGGAGGAGCAGGCAGCCGCGCTGGCTCCGGTGCTCGCCGCGGTGGGGCCGGTGCTCGTGTTGACCAGCCCGCTGCAGCGGACCCGGCGTACCGCCGAGCTGGCCGGCCTGCCCGCCAAGCCGGACCCGGACCTGACCGAGTGGCAGTACGGCGACTACGAGGGGCTCACCACGCCGCAGATCCACCAGGACCGTCCCGGTTGGACGATCTGGACCGGCGACCCGCCGGGCGGCGAGTCGGCCGGCCAGGTCGGGGCCCGTGCCGACCGGGTGCTGGCCAGGGCCGCCACGGCGCTGCCGTCCGGGCCCGTGGTGCTGGTGACGCACGGACACTTCGGCCGGGTGATCGCCGCCCGGTACCTGGGCCTGCCGGTGGACCACGGCCGGCTGTTCGCGCTCGGGCCGGCCGCCCCGTGCCTGCTCGGGCTCGAGCACGAGCACCCGGTGATCGAGCGCTGGAACCTGCCGAACCCGCTGGACGAGCAGTGACCGCCCCCGACCGCCCGGCACCCGACCACCCGGCACCCGACCACCCGGCACCCGACCACCCGGCAGCGGACGACACCGGCACCGCCGCGGTCCGCCCGGTCCAGCCGGCCGACATACCCGCAGTGGTGGCCATGGTGCACGAGCTGGCCGCCTACGAGAAGGCCCCGGCGCAGTGCACGCTGACCGCCGACCAGCTCGCCGGCGCGCTGTTCGGTGACCGTCCCGCGCTGTTCGGCCACGTCGTCGTGACCCCGTCCGGCGAGCCGGTCGGGTTCGCGCTGTGGTTCCTGAACTACTCCACCTGGACCGGCACGCACGGGATCTACCTGGAAGACCTCTACGTGCGGCCGGCGTACCGGGGTAGCGGCCTCGGCCGGCGGCTGCTCGCCGAGCTGGCCCGGATCTGCGTGCAGCGGGGATACCACCGGCTGCAGTGGTGGGTGCTCGGCTGGAACCCGGCCATCGGCTTCTACCAGTCACTGGGGGCGGTGCCGATGGACGAGTGGACGGTGTACCGGCTGTCCGGCGCAGCGCTCGCCGCGCTGGCCGAGTCGACGGGCGCCCTGGCCGAGTCGATATGAACAGCGGCCACACATCCCACTACGCTGCGGGAAACATCTGCCCGTTCCCCTCGACGCCCAGGCGAGGAGGCCTCACGTGACCGACCCGACCAGCAACGACGCCGCGACGGTCAACTCCAGTGACGACATCATCGAGCTCAGGCTGCCGGCCGACGGTGCGTACCTGTCGGTGTTGAGGACCGCGACCGCCGGCCTGGCCGCCCGCCTGGACTTCACCCTGGACGAGATCGAGGACCTGCGCATCGCGGTGGACGAGGCGTGCGCGCTGCTGCTCACCGACGTCCCCGATAAGGGGGAGCTGAACTGCATCTTCTCGCTGTCCCCGCAGGCGCTGTCGGTCACCGTGAGCGCGCCGAGCAAGAGCGGCCGGCTGCCCCGCCGGAACACCTTCGCCTGGACCGTGCTCACCGCGCTCGCCGGGGAGGTCGACACCGGGGTTGGCCCGGACGGTCGGGTCAGCATCAGCCTGCTCAAACGCCGAAGCGGCCCGGTGTGATGACCCAGGACAACCGCGCTCTCGCCGACCACGAGCGGGAGCAGGTGCGCGACCAGTTCGCCCGGCTTGCGGCACTGCCGGACAGTGACCCGGCCCGGCCCAAGCTCCGGGACCGGCTGGTGGAGATGCACCTGCCGCTGGTCGAGTACCTGGCCCGGCGCTTCGCCGGCCGCGGCGAGCCGCTGGACGACCTGATCCAGGTGGGCACCATCGGGCTGATCAAGGCGGTGGACCGGTTCGACACCGAGCGTGGGGTGGAGTTCTCCACCTACGCCACGCCGACCGTGGTCGGCGAGATCAAGCGGCACTTCCGGGACAAGGGCTGGACGGTCCGGGTGCCGCGCCGGCTGCAGGAGCTGCGCGCCTCGCTGTCCTCGGCCACCGCACAGCTGACCCAGGACCTCGGGCGCTCCCCGACGGTGCACGAGCTGGCGAGCCACCTCGGGGTCAGCGAGGAGGACGTGCTGGAGGGTCTGGAGTCGGCGAACGCCTACGCCGCGGTCTCGCTGGAGGCCACCGACGACACCGACGGCCAGTCGGTGCTGGACACCCTCGGCGAGACCGACGACGCCCTGGAAGGGGTGGAGTACCGGGAGTCGCTCAAGCCGCTGCTGGACAGCCTGCCCGAGCGCGAGCGGCGGATCCTGGTGCTGCGGTTCTTCGGCAACATGACGCAGTCCCAGATCGCCGCGGAGCTGGGCATCTCGCAGATGCACGTGTCCCGGCTGCTGGCCCGCACGCTGAGCCAGCTGCGGGAGCGGCTGCTCGACGAGGAGTTCTGACCCGGCGCGGCCGCCCTGCGGCGGCCGATGGTGTGCGCCGCTAGCGGTCCAGCGCGGCCCGGGACTGGGGAGTGAACAGCAGGAAGAGCTCGCTGGCGGCGAGCAGCAGCACCGCGGCGCCGATCACCCCGCGCCCTGCCTGCACCAGGCTGACGCCGACCGGCAGGAACACGATCTGCACCACCACGACGGGGCTGCGCGCCCAGGCCCGCAGGCCGGCCAGGGAACGGGCCAGCAGGCCGAGCAGCACCCCGGCGCCGGCCCCGAACGCGGCCAGCCCCAGCGCGTTGCCCAGCCGGTCCGGGAGGGTCACCGCCGTGGCGATCACGACGTAGCCGGCGAAGCCGACCAGGACGGCCGCCTCGATGGCGGTGACCAGCGCGGCCAGGCGCACCTGCGGCGGGGTGCCGGCGCTGGCCGGCCCCGGGGAGGCAGCGGAAGAAGGCACGAGCCCAGACTACCGACCGGTAGGCTGCCAGCATGCGTGCGCTCCTCGTGGTCAACCCCAAGGCCACGACCACCACCCAGCGCGGCCGCGAGGTGATCGCCCGAGCCCTGGCCAGCGAGCTGAAGCTCGAGGTCGTGCAGACCGGATACCGCGGCCACGCGGCCGCGCTCGCGCTGCGCGCGGCTCGGGACGGGGTCGACCTGGTGGTCGCGCTCGGCGGCGACGGCACGGTGAACGAGGTGGTGAACGGCCTGCTCACGGACGGCCCGGGGCCGCGCACGCCGGCCCTCGCGGTGGTCCCGGGCGGGTCGACGAACGTCTTCAGCCGGGCCCTCGGCCAGTCCCAGAACCCGGTCGAGGCCACCGGCGACATCCTGGCCACCCTGCGGGCGGCGGCGGACGGCGACGGCCCGGTCGGCCGGGTGATCGGGTTGGGCAAGGCCGGGTCCCGGTGGTTCACGTTCACCGCCGGCCTCGGGCTGGACGCCGAGGTGGTACACCGGATGGAACGGCGCCGGCGGGCCGGCCGGCCGACCTCGCACCTGCGGTACGTGCGGGCGACGCTGTCCCAGTTCTACTTCCACACCGACCGCCGGCAGCCGGCACTCACCCTGGAGCTGCCCGGCGAGGAGCCGGCGAGCGGGCTCTTCCTGGCCATCGTGTCCAACACCACACCGTGGACGTTCCTGAACAAGCGGCCCATCCGGCCGAGCCCGAAGGCGTCCTTCGACACCGGGCTGGACCTGTTCTCGCTGCGCAGGATGCGGACGCTCACCATGTTCCGGCATGCCAGGCAGATGCTCCGGCGCCGGCCGCGGCTGCGCGGGCGGCACCTGGTCACGCTGCACGACCTGGCCTCGTTCTCGCTCCGCTCGGACCGGCCGCTCGGCTTCCAGGTCGATGGTGACTACCTCGGGGAGCGCGAACAGGTGACGTTCACCGCGGTCCCGGCTGCGCTACGCGTGGTGATCTGAAGCACCTTAACCTGATTTGGTAACAGTTCGCCGATTGGGCTCTAACACTCTGTTACCGGATTCACCCGATCTGACTACATCCGGGCGACGAACCACCTTGTGACCGCAACAGTGCGGTATCGAACCATTGCCAAGACCGTGTAAGGGTGCAAGTCTGATGCCGGCTCGCCGTACCACGGGGCGAGCGGAACCGTCCACGAGGAGTCGTTGAGTCGGACAAAACCTTGACAACGGCGTCACTCGTGAAAGAATTCACAATCGCGTGCACCAGTCGTGCCGGGTAGGTCGGCGCGTACATACGACACACGTATCAAGGGAGTAGAACGATGGACTGGCGCCACCGCGCCCTCTGCCGTGACGAGGACCCGGAGCTGTTCTTCCCCATCGGGAACACCGGTCCTGCTCTGCTGCAGATCGAGGAGGCGAAGGCCGTCTGCCGGCGCTGCCCGGTCGTCTCGGAGTGCCTGAGCTGGGCGCTGGAGAGCGGCCAGGACGCGGGCGTCTGGGGCGGCATGGGCGAGGATGAGCGGCGTGCGCTGAAGCGGCGCGGCGCCCGGCACCGCTCCACGCGGGTCTGACCGAACCACGCGAACGCATCCAGGAGGCCCGGCACCGGCAGGTGCCGGGCCTGTCTCTTATACACATCTCCGAGCCCACGAGACGAGCGACGAT
>JBKOWA010000356.1:0-2530 GCA_046724155.1 Actinomycetota bacterium | reverse complement strand
CCAGGTACGGAAACTCGTCTATGACGATCACGCCCTCGTCCACGGTCGCGAACAACCGCTCCAGCGCCTCTTCCCAGGTGTCCAAGCGGTACCGGCCGCCCCCACCGTGAGCGGCAAGCGCCTCCCCGAAACGCCGCAACGACTCAACCTCGGTGGCCTCGGTCGCGACGAAGTACAACCCGCCGTGCTGTCTGGCCAGGGCATCCAGCAGATAGGTCTTGCCCTGCCGCCGACGACCGCTGACGACACCAAGGCGCACATCAGGGCTCGACGACGTGGCGAACCGGGTCAGCGCACCCCACTCTCGGTCCCTGGCAAAGATGCGATCAGGCTTGGGTAGCATGGTAGAACTATACCCCTAAGCTATGTACACCTAAGGAGCACAACCCTACCGGTGCAGGGCTTGCCGAAATCTCATCCGTACAGGTCAGGCAGCAGGCCGGTACTCGTTGAGGATGCCTGCGGGTGGTGCCACCTCGGCCTGGAACTGCCTGTCCAGCAAGGTGGCCAGGTCCTGCGGGGCGAGCACGGCGTTGCCGCCGTGCACGGTGCCGATCGCGTCGCGCAGCATCAGCGGCGTGGTGTCCTTGAGCAGGAAGCCGCTGGCGCCGTGCCGGATCGCGGTGGCGGCCCGGTCGTCGAGGTTGAAGGTGGTCAGCACGATCACGCGGACCGGCTTGGTCCGCCGGGCGACCCGCTCGGGTGCGAAGATCTGCCTGGACGCCTCGACGCCGTCCATCTCCGGCATCCGGACGTCCATCAGCACGACGTCGGGCCGCAACTCGTCGATCAGGCGGATCGCCTCCACCCCGTCGCCGGCGGAGCCGATCACGCGCATGCCTTCCTGCGCGTCGATGATGACCCGCACCCCTTCGCGGAAGAGCTTCTGATCGTCGACGAGCAGCACGGTGATCTCGTCGCTCATCACGCGCCGCCCCGCACCGGCACGAACGCGGTCACGGTGAAGCTGATGCCGGCGGGTTGCTCGCGGCGACGCATGTCGAGGTGGCCGCCGATCGCTTCGAGCCGGCGCCGCATGCCGTCCAGGCCACGTCCGGCGCCGGCGCCGTCGTGACCAGAGGCCTCGGTCATGTTGGTCACCACGATGCGCAAGGTGTCGGCGACGCCGCCGGCCGGCTGTGTCGCCTGCCAGTGCCGCTCGGCCGTGATGGGCTGGTCCCGCCGGCCGTGTCTGATGGCGTTGGTGAGCATTTCCTGGAAAACCCGGTAGGCGACCGCCCCGGTTTCGCGCGGACAGCACGTGGAACAGGCCCAGCCCCCATACCAGTCCGAGCGCCGCGCCGGGCTCCCGGCGGCACATCCCGACCGCGAACGCGATGGCCAGTGCCTGCGCGAAGCCGTCCATGCTGCCGTCCGTCATCGCCCATGTCAGGACGGCCAGGGCGAGGCCGATCGCGAGCACCATGACCGCCGCGACGCCGACCGGGACCAGGCCCAACCGGGTCGCCCGCCTGGCCGTCCAGGTGTGCCCGTAGCCCACCGCTGTGCCGGCCGGCACGCTGCGGATGGTCACCAGCGGGGGCGGTCAGGGTCAGGGCAGGCCGCAGCCGTACCGTGCCCGGCTCGTCGATGCCCACCAGGCCCGCGCCGATACGGCTCATGGTGTGGTGCGACAGCGGATCGCTGAGCGTGGCGGCCGTCGCGGCGAGGTGGCGGTCGGCCGGGGCGCAGGCCCGCGGCCCGGGCCACCCGCAGACCCCAGGCGAACCGGGTACGGCCCAACGCGTTCGCGGCGTGGCCGGGCCGGTCGGCGCAGGGCAGGTGGCCCATGACTCCGACGACGTGTAACCGGCCATGCCGCTCGGCCTGCCGGGCGGCACGGCAGAGCCGACCCCACTGGGCGGGTTCGGCGCCGTCACGGCCCAGGCCGGTGTCCAGTTGCAGGTGGATGCGAGCCCCTGGAGCGGTACGGGCGACCGCGTGCAGGTGGTCCAGGCACTCATCGGCGGCGGGCCGCCGGGCGGGCCGCGGGTCGTAGGGTGGCGGCGGCGTGGGCGGTCGGCAGAGGAGGCTGAAGGTGCTGGACGCACTGGTCGGGTCGGTGCGGCGGCGGGCGGCGGGGTTGTGGCCCGAGGCAGCCGGCGACCCGGGGCGGGAGCGGTTCAGCGCGCAGCGGTGGGAGGCGGCATACCGGCGGCGGGTGGCCCGGGCGTTCGCCGAGGTGCCGTACTACCGGGAGCAGTGGGCCGCCGCCGGCCGGGTGCTGGCCGAGCCGGTGCCGACCGACGCCGGCGACCTGGAGACCGAGCTGTACCGGCTGTGCGCGCTGCGCCGGCCCTGGCAGCCGGCCGGCGAGCCGTCGCTGTGGATCGGCCGGCCGGGCGCGCTGCGGGAGGCGTTGCTGCTGGCCGGGGTTGCCGACGTCCGGCTGCCGGTGCTGGAGGTGCGCCGGGAGTTGGTGGACTGGTCCAGGCTCGGCAGCGGGCCGTGGGCGCCGCCGTACGCCGCGCTGCTCGAGCCGCAGGCTGACACCGGTGCACCGGCCCGCCGCCCGGCCCTGCTGCTGCCC
>JBKOWA010000006.1:0-6794 GCA_046724155.1 Actinomycetota bacterium | reverse complement strand
CCTCGTACCTGGCCGGATGCGTACACCTCTCCGGCAGCTCGCTCAATATGCAGGTAACGTACAAGGCAGTGGATCCGGTCAGCCTGGTCCGCCACGCAGCACGTCTGGCGGGTCACCGGCGCGAGGAGTTCACCGAGGTCTGGTGCGTGGTGGACGTCGATCAGTTTGACATTACCGCGGCAGCTCGCGACGCGGCCAGCCGTGGTATCGAACTGGCGGTATCGAATCCCTGCTTCGAGCTGTGGCTGTTACTGCACCATGAGGGCCACACCGCCTACCTGGACGGGTATCCGGCCGTGGTGCAGCGGCTGCGCAAATATCTACCGACTTACAACAAGGCGCGGCTGAACTTCGGTGACTTCGCCGACGGGGTGCCGGCGGCGGTCAAGCGGGCGAAGATGCTCGACCCGGAGGGGAACCCGTCGACCGGAATGTGGCGGTTGGTGGAGCGAGTGATGGAGCAGGAGTGAGCACGGTGGACAGTGCAGAGTCGATGGTAAGCGGTCCGGAGCGGGACATGGGGCCGACCATCGTGCGGCCGTACGGGGATACGACCGGGGACGGGATGGTGCAGGTGTCGTTCACGTTGCCGGTGCCGCAGGGGGCGCGGGCGGAGGGGGCGGCGCTGCAGCTGGCGCACAAGATGGGGCTGGACCCGGCGATGGTGGTGCACAGCAAGGCGATGGGGCCGGGGTTCACGTTCTTCGTGGTGTACGGGCAGGTCAGCCACCTGGTCGACCTGGGCGCGGTGGAGGTTGTCGAGCGGGAGTACCCGCTGCTGCCGGCCAAGGAGGTCAACCTGGCGGTGAAGCGGCTGCTGCGGCGCAAGCTGGTCGTGGTCGGCGCGTGCATCGGCACCGACGCGCACACCGTGGGCATCGACGCGATCCTCAACGTCAAGGGGTACGCGGGGGAGAAGGGGCTGGAGTACTACCGCGAGTTCCGGGTGGTGAACCTCGGCGCCCAGGTGTTCGTGCCCGAGCTGGTGCGGCGGGCCCGGGCGGAGAAGGCGGACGCCGTGCTGGTCTCCCAGGTGGTGACGCAGAAGGACGCGCACCTGCGCAACACCGAGGAGATGAGCGCGGCGTTCCGGGAGGCGATGGGGGAGCGGCGGCCGTTGCTGGTGGTCGGGGGGCCGCGGTTCGACCAGCGGCAGGCCGCCGCGCTCGGGGTGGACCGGATCTTCGGCAAGGGCACCACGCCGTCCGAGGTGGCCTCGTACCTGGTGCACGCGCTGCAAAGGAGCTGTTACGGTGAGTGAGCAGGATCCGCGGCTCGGGCTGTCCGCAACGCACCGCCGGTACGTGCCGCACTCGCACGCGCACTACGGCGGGCAGCTGGTGGACGGCGCGTACCTGCTGGGCATGTTCGGCGATGTGGCCACCGAGCTGAGCATCCGCAGCGACGGCGACGAGGGGCTGTTCGCGTCCTACGACGACGTCCAGTTCCTGGCCCCGCTGCAGGCCGGCGACGTCGTCGAGGCGACCGGCACGATCACCCGGGTCGGGCGGCGCAGCCGGGGGATGAGCTTCGAGGCGCGGGTGGTCTGCCGGTCCGCTCCGGAACGTGCCGACTCGGCCGCAGATGTGCTCGCCGAGCCGCTTGTGGTGGTTCGGGCAACCGGCACCGTAGTTGTCCCCTGAGGTCCGCTGTCGGGGCTGGGCAGCCCGGTCGCGCAGCGGACCGCGCCAATAACACGAAGCTGGCGCAACACGCCGACGACACGCCGTTCCCCCTTGCCGCACAAGGAAGTTCGCGCTACCAGAGCCACCGGGCATGACCTGCAGCTTCGGGAGAAACCGCAGCTCAACGGCAGGTTGTAGAACGGGCGGCATGGTCGTTATCGTGCCCAGGTCACTCGTAAGGACAGCTGGCGGCCGACGCTCTCCCGCGAAGGTTGACCGCGCTGTTGCACCGGGCCACACACGGGGGACCGTGCAATACCAGGTCCGGGTCAGCGGCGTCTCGCAGGGGTGGGGGTTGCCTCGCCAGCGGCGTACGTGTGGCAGAGCTGGTCACGCTGAATCAGTAGACAACGGCGCAGGTGTCCGCACCCGGTGGACGATCGGCCGGACCGAAGATCGGCACGACCGGTTCGCCCGCGGCGCCCGGTCCGCACGAGCGATCCGGGAGGAGTGGCGCGAGGAGGGTTCAGCCTTCCGAGCAAAGGGGCGTGGCGCAGGCCGCGCCCCTTGTTCGTATTCCGGGTTCCAGTACCGCTTCCCCTCTCGCCTGACCCGGCTACCGGCCGTAATCCGCACCGAAGCTGCCACCGTGCGACGCGGTGTCCCGATCATGCGATGCTGGGGACCGGACAACTCGGGCTCCAGAGAGGTGACCCAGCCGCGTGCAGGCATCGGTTACGCCGGTCTTCGGCGGGTACCCCGTCATGCTGTCCGCCGCGGCGGGCGGGCTGCTCTTCCTCGCGTTCCCGCCGTACGGGTTCTGGCCGCTGGCGCCGGTGGCGGTGGCGCTGGTGAGCCTGGCCGTGCACGGCCGCGGCCCGGCCTGGGGAGCCGGGCAGGGGCTGATTTTCGGCGTGACGTTCTTCGGGCCGCTGCTGTCCTGGACCGGCAGCGCGGTGGGCCCGGTGCCGTGGCTGCTGCTGTCCGCGGCCGAGGCGGCGTACTGCGTGCTCCTGGGCGCGGCGCTGCCGCTGGTGCAGCGGCTGCGCTGGTGGCCGCTGTGGGTCGCCTGCCTGTGGGTGGCCGAGGAGTGGCTGCGCTCCCGGTGGCCGTTCGGGGGGTTCCCCTGGGGGCGGCTGGCGTTCGGCCAGCCGGACAGCTGGTTCACCGCGTACGCGGCCTACGGTGGGGCGCCGCTGGTCACCTTCGCGGTGGCGCTGTGCGGCGCGCTGCTGGCCCGCTGCTACGTGCTGGCGGCACGCCGGGACCGGCCGCGCCGGGTGCTGCTCAACGTGGCCGCGGCGGTCGCGGTGCCGGTGGTGGGGTTAGGCGCCGCGGTGGGGGTGGGCGACGCGGCCGGCGGCGCCGACCCCCGGATCACCATCGCGGTGGTCCAGGGCAACGTGCCGAGGCTGGGCCTGGACTTCAATGCCCAGCGCGCCGCGGTGCTGGCCAACCACGTGCAGCGCACGCGTGAGCTGGCCGGCCAGGTGCGCGCCGGGCGGGTGCCGCGGCCGGCGTTCGTGATCTGGCCGGAGAACTCCTCGGATATCGACCCGCTGACAAACCCCGATGCGCGGCAGCTCATCGCCAGCGCGGCACGCGCGGTCGGGGTGCCGATCCTGGTCGGTGCCGTCCTGAACGGGCCGGGCGACCGGGCCCGCAACGCCGGCATCGTCTGGGACCCGGCGCGCGGGCCGGGTCAGACCTACGTCAAGCGGCACCCGGTGCCGTTCGCCGAGTACATGCCGCTGCGGCCGGTCGCGCGGGCGGTGAGCAAGGAGGCGGACCGGGTCCAGCACGAGTTCCTGGCCGGCAGCGCGCCCGGCCGGCTGGCCATCGCCGGGCAGCGGATCGGCGACGTGATCTGCTTCGAGGTGGCCTACGACGGGCTGGTCCGGGACGCGGCCCGGGACACCGGGCTGATTGTCGTACAGACGAACAACGCCACCTTCGAGCGCAGCGGCGAGACCTACCAGCAGCTCGCGATGGGGCGGCTGCGCGCGGTGGAGTACCGTCGGACGGTCGTGGTCGCCGCCACCAGCGGGGTGAGCGCGGTGATCGGCCCGGACGGCACCGTGCTCGGCCAGTCCGCGGTGTTCACCCCGGACGTGCTGGTCCGCACGGTGCCGCTGCGCAGCGGGCTTACCCTTGCTGCGCGGCTCGGGGCGGCGCCGGAGTGGCTGGCCAGCCTGGCCGGCCTCGCCGCCGTGGGGTGGGTGCTGTGGGGGCGGCAGGTGCCGGCGGCGCGGCGCCGGGCGGCGACGGCCGCGGGCGGCCACGACGAGCAGGATGTCCAGGACGAGGAAGAGGAGACCCAGTCGGTATGACAGGCCGCCCCTGGAGTTGGACGATGCCAGCACCGCTGCCCGCCGGGAGACCAGCATGAGCCCGGATGCGACCCCGCCCGGGCGGGTCCTCGTGGTCATCCCGACCTACAACGAGCGGGACAACATCGAGCCGATCGTCGGGCGGCTGCGCGCCGCGGTCCCGGACGCGCACGTGCTGGTGGTGGACGACAACAGCCCGGACGGCACCGGCAAGGTGGCCGACGAGCTGGCCGCCGACGACGAGTACGTCCAGGTGCTGCACCGTGCGGAGAAGGACGGCCTCGGCCGGGCCTACATCGCCGGCTTCCGGTGGGCCCTGGCCGCCGGGTACGACGCCGTCGTGGAGATGGACGCCGACGGGTCGCACGCGCCGGAGGAGCTGCCCCGGCTGCTGGACGCGCTGGCCGGCGCCGACATGGTGCTCGGTTCCCGCTGGGTGCGCGGCGGCCGGGTACGCAACTGGCCGCTGTACCGGCTGGCGCTGTCCCGCGGCGGCAACCTTTACATCCGGATCATGCTGAGGATGCCGGTGCGGGACGCCACCGGCGGGTACCGCGCCTACCGGTCGGCGGTGCTGCGCACGCTCAGCCTGGACGAGGTGTCCTCCCAGGGGTACTGCTTCCAGGTCGACCTGGTCCGCCGGACCTGGCAGGCGGGGTTCCGGGTGACCGAGGTGCCGATCACGTTCGCCGAGCGGGAGCGCGGCCAGTCCAAGATGAGCGGCTCGATCGTGCGCGAGGCGCTGTGGCGGGTCGCCCTGTGGGGGCTGTCCACCCGGCCCGGCGCCCTGCGCCGCAGAGCGCTCGCGGACCGGGCGCTCACCGGGTCATGACCGCGGCGGCACCGGCCGAGCTCGCCGTGCCCGCTGAGCCGACCCGGCCGGCCGGGCTGGGGGAGTCCGCTGGGGAGGGGGAGTTCGCGCCGCTGCCGATCGGGCCGCTGCGGGTGTGGCCGCCGGTGGTGCTCGCCCCGATGGCGGGCGTGACCAACGCGCCGTTCCGCACCCTGTGCCGGGAGTACGGGGCCGGCCTGTACGTCAGCGAGATGACCATGACCCGGGCCATCGTGGAGCGGATCCCGAAGACCATGGCGATGATCGAGTTCGCGCCGGGGGAGAAGCCGCGCAGCCTGCAGCTGTACGGGGTGGATCCGGCCAGCGTGGGCGAGGCGGTGCGCATCCTGGTCGGGGAGGACCGGGTCGACCACGTCGACCTGAACTTCGGCTGCCCGGTGCCGAAGGTGACCCGGCGCGGCGGGGGCTCGGCGCTGCCGTGGAAGCGGGAGCTGTTCCGCCGGGTGGTGTCCGCCGCGGTCCGCGCCGCGGGTGCGGTGCCGGTCACCGTGAAGATGCGGATGGGGATCGACGAGGAGCACCTGACCTACCTGGAGGCCGGCCGGATCGCGGCCGGGGAGGGCGTGGTCGCGGTGGCGCTGCACGCCCGGACCGCCGCCCAGCACTACTCGGGCACCGCGGACTGGGGCGCGGTGGGCAAGCTGGTCTCCGCCCTGGACGTCCCGGTGCTCGGCAACGGCGACATCTGGGAGGCCGCCGACGCCCTGGAGCTCATGCGGCAGACCGGGTGCGCCGGGGTGGTGGTCGGCCGTGGCTGCCAGGGCCGGCCGTGGCTGTTCCGGGACCTGGCTGACGCCTTCGCCGGTCGGGCGCCCCGGCCGCACCCCACCCTGGGCGAGGTGGCCGCGGTCATGCGCCGGCACGCGGCGCTGCTGGTGGAGTGGGTCGGTGACGAGGCTCAGGGCTGCCGGGAGTTCCGCAAGCACGCCGGCTGGTACGTCAAGGGCTTCGTGGTTGGTGGCGAGGTGCGCCGCCGGCTCGGCATGGTCTCGACGCTGGCCGAGGTCGACGGCCTGATCGGCGAGCTCGACCTGGATCAGGAGTTCCCGCCCGACGCGGTGGGCCAGCCGCGCGGGCGCACCAGCGCCACACCGCGCCGGGTGATCCTGCCGTACGGCTGGCTGGACTCCCGGGACGACATCGCGGTGCCCGACGGCGCGGACGCCTGCCCCTCGGGCGGTTGAGCAGGCC
The DNA here is from genome assembly GCA_046724155.1 of Actinomycetota bacterium. Lineage (GTDB taxonomy): Bacteria > Actinomycetota > Actinomycetes > Mycobacteriales > JACQDL01 > JBKOWA01. Next base: position 795 of record JBKOWA010000006.1, on the reverse strand, counting down.
ACCGTAAGCGGTCGCGGCCCATGCCCAGCGTGGCAGGAAGCCGGGCACCTCGCCGGGGCATCCCGGCTTGCCGGGCACTCCGGGCCCGGAACCAGGCACAAAATAGGGCCGCACCCCGGGGGGCGTGGGGTGCGGCCTTGCACGTATGAGAAGCCGTCAGGCGCTGCGTGACCTGCGAGCCCGCAGCAGCTCCAGCCGCTCGTTCAGCACTTCCTCCAGCTCGGCCAGCGAACGCCGCTCGAGCAGCATGTCCCAGTGGGTGCGCGCCGGCTTGCTCTTCTTCGCCTCCGGCTCGTGCCCGCCGACCAGCTTGCCGACCGTGCCGTCGAACTTGCACTCCCAGGTCGTCGGGATGTCGGCTTCCTGCGCGAACGGCACCGTGTAGACATGGCCCTTGGGGCAGCGGTAGTCGGCCGACTGGCGAGCAGCCAGCTCCGTGTTGCGCTCCGTCTCGTAGCTGATTGCCCCGAGCCGGCTTCCGCGCAGTGTGCGCTCGGCCATGTGCTGCTACCTCCCGGGCTGTTCTCGGTCATGCCTTGCTGTCCTCGGTAACGCCTCACCGGTGCGGAAGATTCCCGAAGTACTCCCGGTGGGTCGGCCTGCCGCGGTTCCCGGTACAGATACCCAGTACAGTCGCCGCACCCACCTGTGGGAGGACGCGTATGAGGCCCGTCGGGTTGTCGGCCGTCACGGTCGCCCGGTTGTTCGCGGCCGGCCGGGTGGCCGCCGGGGCGGCGGTCCTGCTGCGGCCGGAGGCGCTGGCCCAGGCGCTTCGGGTGGACACCAGCACCGCCC
>JBKOWA010000277.1:0-2501 GCA_046724155.1 Actinomycetota bacterium | reverse complement strand
CGGCCGGGCCTGGCGGACCGGGCAGACCGACGTGGCCATCGGGGTGGCCGGGATGCGGGCGCTGCGGGACTACCGCGGCGAGAAGGACGCCTTCGGCGTGCCGCTGCGGGTCACCGAGATCGCCGAGGCCGACGAGGTGGCGGGCGCCGCCGAGCTGGTCAAGGGCAAGCTGGCCGGCATCCCGGTGGCGGTGGTCCGCGGGCTGTCCGTCGTGGACGACGAGCGGGGCGCGGCGCCGCTGGTCCGCCCGCTCGAGGAGGACCTGTTCGCGCTGGGCACCGCCGAGGCACGGGCGCTGGGGCGGCGCGAGGCGGTGCCGGCCCGGCGTTCCATCCGCTCGTTCGCGGCGGAGCCGGTGGACCCGGCGGCGGTGCGGCGGGCGCTGGCCGCGGCGGTGACCGCGCCGGCGCCGCACCACACCACCCCGTGGCGGTTCGTCCTGGTGGAGCAGGCCCGGCAGCGGCTGCTGGCCGCGATGCTGGCCCGCTGGCAGGAGGACCTGCGCGGCGACGGGTTCACGCCGGACCAGATCGCCCGCCGGGTGACCCGCGGGGACGTGCTGCGCGGGGCCCCGCTGCTGGTGGTGCCCTGCCTGGTCACCGACGGCATGCACGCGTACCCCGACACCCGCCGCTCGGCCGCGGAGTGGACGATGTTCTGCGTCGCGATGGGCGCCGCGGTGGAAAACTTCCTGGTCGCGCTGGCCGCCGAGGGCCTCGGCTCGTGCTGGGTGTCGTCCACGATGTTCTGCCCGGACCTGGTCCGCGCCGAGCTGGCCCTGCCGGACGACTGGCACCCGATGGGCGCGGTCGCGGTCGGCCACCCCGCCGAGCCACCACGCGACCGCCCGCCCCGCGACCCAGACGACTTCGTGCTGCACCGATGACGGGGAACGAGCCGCCGGCGACGCTCCATCGCGAGCTGGTGGCCATGCTGGCCGGCTACCGGGATCCGGACCTGGGGCAGCAGAGCGTGCGGGAGGCGATGCTGGCGTATCTGGCGGCCCGCCCGGACGCGGTGTCGCGGTCCTGCGTGCCCGGACACTTCACGGCCAGCGCCCTGGTGGTCGACCCGTCCCGGGACGCGGTGCTGCTCACCCTGCACCCCCGGTTCGGGTTGTGGCTGCAGCTCGGCGGGCACTTCGAGGACGACCGGTCGGTCCCCGCTGCCGCGCTGCGCGAGGCGGTCGAGGAGAGCGGCATCCCGGACCTCAAGCTCGCCCCGCAGCCGCTGCACCTGGCGGTCCACCCGGTCACCTGCTCGCTCGGGGTGCCGACCCGGCACCTGGACGTGCGCTTCCTGGCCGTGTCCCCGCCCGGCGCGGTGCCGGCCATCAGCGACGAGTCGCTGGACCTGCGCTGGTACCACCGGGACCGGCTCCCCCATCCGGTCGGCGCCGACGTACCCGAACAGGTCCGCCGCGCGTTGGACCGGCTCGGCTGACCACGCTGGAAACGCCCGTGCAGCGCAGGGACCTACGGTGACCGACGAGGTGCGGGTGCTGTTGCCCGCGCCAGGTGGGTGCGCGGCGTGACACCTCGGGCTGCAGTACTCCACTGATCGCTATGCGGGCGATGCGCTGGTGTTTCAGCGGGTGTGAACGTTCCGCGTGATCCGCTGGTGAGGACTCCGGGTGGCGTCGCTGGGCACTGCTGCGGCAGTTGGTCAGGCAGTGCGGGTTTCGTGCATGACTCGTCGGGCGATCTCTTCGACCTGTTCGACGGTGAGAACGGGCTGGGCGGGTTCGAGCACGCTGCGGGCGAGGACGCGCCGGACGAGCGCCGAGACGGGGAGGTGCTCTGCGGCGGCGCGCGCCTTCAACGTCTCGGCCAGGTGTGCCGGGAGCCGTACCGAAAGCACGGCCTGGCCGGCCTCCAGCGCTTCGGCCTCCAGCGCTTCGGCCTCCGCGACCTCGGCCTCCTCCGCAGCATACTCGGCGCGGATCGCCTCACGTCGCATGCGTGTTGTCCGGTCGGTCATGTCGTCGCCTCCTTGCCCTCCAGGTAGCTGCGAAGGTCGGCTCCTCGCGTCTTCCATGCCGTGATCCCGGCCCAGTCCGTCGGGTCGATGATCACTGTGACGACGAAGCCTGCGGTGGGTGAGTAACCGATGAGACGGATGGCTCCGGTCCGGCTCACCGGGTCGGGATTGCGGAGAATACGGCGAGGATCGTCGGCCGCCTCCAGCGTCCACTCCGGCTCGACGTCGACCGCGCCGGGTACCGATCGGATCGACCACGGATGTAGGCCGCGTCCGTAGCCTCCCACCACAGCTTGTCGGGCACGACTACATTGTCACACAGCTTCACACGCAGCCCAGTGCGGCTGGTACCACCCGGGATCGACTCCCCGACCCGGTCGGCTCCGACGTGCCCGAGCAGGTTCGCCACCCTCGTCCGCTGAGCACCCCGCCCGCCGTACCCGCCAGTTCCGCTGGCCGCGCCAAGTACGGGATCAGGTACGGGATCAGGTACGGGATCAGGTACGGGATCAGGTACGGGA
>JBKOWA010000289.1:0-4496 GCA_046724155.1 Actinomycetota bacterium | reverse complement strand
GCACTGCCCGTTCCTACGGCGTTATCTGTGCCCACGGCGTCGTCTGGGCCCACGGCGTCGTCTGGGCCCACGGCGTCGTCTGGGCCCACGGCGTTGCGGGCGACCACCTCGGCGAAGAACCGGCCGCTGTCCTTCACCGTCCGCCGCTGGGTCTCGAAGTCCACGTGCACCAGGCCGAAGCGCTGCGTGTAGCCCTGCGCCCACTCGAAGTTGTCCAGCAGCGACCATGCCAGGTAGCCGCGCACGTCCACGCCCCGCTCGAGAGCGGCGTGCACCGCCCGCAGGTGCTCGGCGAAGTAGCGGGTGCGCTCGGGGTCGCGCACCCGGCCGTCGGCGTCCACCGTGTCCACGAACGCGGCCCCGTTCTCGGCGACCACCAGGGGCACCGTCCCGCACCGCCCGCCCAGCCAGACCAGCAGCTCGGTCAGCGAGTCCGGATGCTGCTCCCAGCCGAACGAGGTCAGCGGCCCGCGCGGCGGCAGCACGTCCATCCCGCGCAGACCCGGTAACGGGCAGTTGCTGGGCGCCGCCGGGTCGGCCAGCGGCGCCACCCTGGTCGGGGCGTAGTAGTTGACCCCGACCCAGTCCAGCGGCTGCGCGATCAGCTCCAGGTCGCCGTTGCGGATGGCCGGTTCGAGCGCCTCCAGGGGCGCCAGGTCGGCCAGCAGGTCCGGCGGGTACCCGTTGCCCAGCACCGGGTCCAGGAAGAACCGGTTGTGCAGGGCGTCGAACCGGCGGGCCGCCTCGCGCTCGGCGGGGCTGTCGCCGTCGGCCAGCGCGGGAGAGAAGTTCAGCACGATCGACAGCTGCCGGTCCGGCCGGGCGTCGGCGCGCAGTGCCTGCATCGCGGTGCCGTGGGCCAGCAGGTGGTGGTGCGCCGCGACCAGCGCGCTGCGCTCGTCCCGGATCCCGGGAGCGTGCACGCCGATGCCGTAGCCGAGGAACGCCGAGCAGAACGGCTCGTTCAGCGTCGTCCAGTGCACCACCCGGTCACCCAGCCCGCAGTGCACCGCGCGGGCGTAGTCGGCGAACCGCGCCGCGATGTCCCGGTCGCACCACCCGCCGCTGTCCTGCAGCGCCTGCGGGAGGTCCCAGTGGTACAGCGTGACCATCGGGGTGATGCCGCGTTCGAGCAGGGCGTCCACCAGCCGGTCGTAGAACGCCAGCCCCCGGGGTTCGAGCGTCCGGCCGTCCGGCATGATCCGCGGCCACGCCGTGGAGAACCGGTACGCCGGCAGGCCGAGCTCGGCGATCAGCCCGACGTCCTGCCGGTAGCGGTGGTAGTGGTCACAGGCGGTTTCGCCCGTGCCACCGTCGCGGACGTTGCCCGGCTCGGCGGCGAAGGTGTCCCAGATGGACGGACCGCGGCCGTCCAGCGCCGCCGCCCCTTCGACCTGGTACGCCGATGTGCCGGTGCCCCACAGGAATCCCGGCGGGAAGACGCATTCCACACGCCACCTCGTCATCCGTTGACCGTCGTCCGTCGACATCTGTTGACTCAACCGTTCACTCAACCGTTTACTGCGCCGCCCCGCATGATGCCGGCGATGACCCTCCTGGCCAGCAGCACGAACAGAGCGATCACCGGCAGCGCGCCCAGCAGCGCACCGGTGAGCACCAGCGGGTAGTCGGTGTAGTAGCCGCCCGCCAGCCGGGACAGCGCGACCTGGACGGTGGGCGTCTGGTTGGGGTCCAGCACGACCAGCGGCCAGAAGAAGTCGTTCCACGACGCCATGAACGTCAGCATCGCGAGCACCGCGGCGTGCGAGCGCAGCGCCGGCACGGCGACGTGCCAGTACACCCGCAGCAGGGAGCACCCGTCGACCCGCGCCGCGTCGACCAGCTCGGCGGGCACCGCCTCCAGGCACGCCTGGCGCATCCAGAACACGCTGAACGCGCTCAGCAGCCCGGGCACGATCACCGCGGCCAGCCGGTCGTACCAGCCGATCCTCCCGACCAGCATGAACAGCGGGATGACGCCGAGCTGCGCCGGCACCATGGTGGACCCGATGACGACCAGGAACAGCCCGTTGCGGCCGCGGAAGCGCAGCCGGGCGAAGGCGAACCCGGCCATCGTGGACAGCACGACGTTGGACACGGTGACCACGGTCGCGACGATCGCGGAGTTCTGCAGGGCCAGCGGGAAGTTCACCGCGTGGAAGACCTGGCGGATGTTGCCCACGAGGTGGCCGCCGGGCAGCAGCGGCGGGGTCCGCCGGGCGAGCGCGGCGTTGTCGCTGGAGGCGGCGACGACCGACCAGTAGAGCGGGAACACCGACGCCGCGAGAACCGCGAACAGCGCCACGCCGCCGGCCAGCCCCGACGCCCGGCGCCCCGACGCCCGGCGCCGCGATGCCAGGGATTCCGATGCCCGGCGCCCCGACGCCAGGGACTCCGACGTCTGGCGGCCCGGTGCGCGGGGCCCCGATGTCCGGCGCCCCGGCGCCGGGCGCCCGGTTGCCTGGTGCCCCGATGTCTGGTGCCCCGATGTCTGGTGCACGGTTACCTCGCGCACGGTCACGCCCGCCTGACCAGCCGGCGCAGCAGCGCCACGTTGGCCAGCACGAGCACCACGCACAGCAGGAACACCACCCAGGAGATGGCGGCGGCGTAGCCCGCGTCGAACCGGCCGAACCCGTTCTCGTACAGGTACATGATCAGGGTCTGGAACTGCCGGTCGTTGCCGCCGGTGCCGGCCACCCCCGATGCGTCGAACAGCTGCGGCTCGGTGAACATCTGCAGGCCGCCGATGGTGGACACCACGACGGTGAACACGATCGTGGGCCGGATGCCCGGCACGGTCACCGACCAGAACGAGCGCCACCGGGAGGCGCCGTCGAGCTCGGCGGCCTCGTACAGCTCCCGGGGCACGGTCTGCATCGCCGCCAGGTACAGCAGCGCGTTGTACCCGGCCCACCGCCACACCACCATTGTGGCGATGCCCAGGTAGGCCGACCAGGAGTTGGCCTGCCAGTCGACCGGGCCCACCCCGACGACCGCCAGCACCCGGTTGACCAGCCCGTAGTCGCGGCCGAACAGCTGGGTGAAGATCAGCGCGACCGACACCACCGGCACGATGTTGGGCAGCAGCACAGTCGCGTGCCACCCGGTCCGGCCGCGCCCCCGGCGGTCCAGCAGCGCCGCGATGCCCAGCGCGCACAGCAGCTGCGGGACGGTCGCGACCAGGAAGATGCCGACCGTATTGGCCAGCGCGTTGTAGAAATGCGGATCGACGAACAGGGCCCGGTAGTTGGCGGCGCCGGCGAACTGCCCGCCGCCCTCGACCAGGTTCCAGTGGTGCAGCGACACCCAGGCCGTGTACAGCAGCGGGAAGAGCCCGAAAACGCCGAACAGCACGAAGAACGGCGCGACCATCAGGTACGGGGTGGCCAGGCCGTCGAGCCGGGCGGGCAGCCGTGACACGTCCGGCCGCCCTACCGCAGGAGCGCGCGGGCTTCGCGGACCGCCTGCTCCCACGCCTGCTCGACGCTCTGCTTGCCGTCCTCGACGCGGCCGAGCGCCTGGCCGAAGGCCGGCCGCACATCGGCGTCGCGCAGCCCCCGGTAGTTGGGGCGCACCGAGTCCGAGGAGGCGGCGAACAGCTCGCCGACGGGCGCGCCGCTGAAATAGGGGTCGGTGTGCCGCAGCACCGCCGGGTCCCGGTAGACCGCCGGCTCGCTGGGCAGCAGGCCGGCCTGCAGGAACAGCTTCTTCTCCTGCTCGGGCGCGGTCAGCCACGCGGCGGCCTGGTACGCCTCCCGCTGGTGGGCGCCCTGCGCGGGCACCGCCAGGAAGGAGCCGCCCCAGTTGCCGCCGACCCCGGGCACCGTGGTGACGTCCCACCTGCCCCGGAGAGCCGGGCCACCGGCGTCCCTGATCTGGGCCAGCATCCAGGCCGGGCAGGTGATGGTGGCGAAGCTGCCCTGGTTGATCGCGACATTCCAGGGCTGGGTGAAGGTGACGACCTTGGCGGTCTGCCCCTTCGCCCCGATCGAGCCGGCGAGCATGAACGCACGCTTCACCGCGGGGTTGGTGTTGGCGATGAAGGAGTCGTCGGCCTTGGCGAAGTAGTTCTCCTCGGACTGGTTGAGGATCGCGGTGTAGATCGTGCCGGCGGAGTCGGCGAACTTCACGCCCGGCACCCGTCCGGTGAAGCGGTCGGCGACCTGCGCGAACCGCTCCCAGGTCGGCCACATCGCGGCGACCGCCCGGCGGTCGGTCGGCAGCCCGGCGCGCTGGAACAGGTCGCGCCGGTAGCACATGGCCAGGCTGCCCATGTCCGTGCCGAGCCCGAGCACGAACCGCCCGCTGTCGGCGACGCCCTGGTCCCATTTCCACGGCACCCACCGCTGCCGGAGGTCCTGCGCCCCGAACGCGGACAGGTCGGCGAACTTGTCCTTGAACTGGCGGAACCGCGGCATGTACTGCTCCTCGACCGCGACCACGTCCGGCGCGCCGCGGCCGGCCGCCAGGGCGGTGATCAGGCCCTTGTGGTG
>JBKOWA010000304.1:0-2797 GCA_046724155.1 Actinomycetota bacterium | reverse complement strand
TGCTAGGACCGCATTATCCGCAGCCGGACGGCGGGCGCGGTCCCAGCCACCGGAAGCGAGGTGCGATATTGGACCGCATGAGAGCCCGTGTCCTGGTGGTCGACGACGACCCCGCGCTCGCCGAGATGCTCGGCATCGTGCTGCGCGGGGAGGGGTTCGATCCCGTCTTCGTCGCCGACGGCGGCCGGGCCGTGCATGCCTACCGTGACCTCAAGCCCGACATCGTGCTGCTCGACCTGATGCTGCCGGGGATGAGCGGCATCGACGTCTGCCGGGCCATCCGGCTGGAGTCGGGCACCCCGATCATCATGCTGACGGCCAAGAGCGACACCGTGGACGTGGTGCTGGGCCTGGAGTCCGGCGCGGACGACTACGTGGTCAAGCCGTTCAAGCCGAAGGAGCTGGTGGCCCGGATCCGGGCCAGGCTGCGCCGGGCGGAGGAGCCACCGGCCGAGCAGCTGGCGATCGGCGACGTCAGCATCGACGTGCCCGGCCACCAGGTGCTGCGGGACGGGGAGCCGGTCGCGCTGACCCCGCTGGAGTTCGACCTGCTGGTCGCGCTGGCCCGCAAGCCGCGCCAGGTGTTCACCCGCGAGGTGCTGCTGGAGCAGGTCTGGGGGTACCGGCACGCCGCCGACACCCGGCTGGTGAACGTGCACGTGCAGCGGCTGCGGTCGAAGATCGAGCACGACCCGGAGCACCCGCAGGTGGTGCTCACCGTGCGCGGCGTCGGGTACAAGGCCGGCCCGCCGTGACGCTGCCTCCCGCCGGTCGCGCCGGCCGGGCCCGAACGGGGGGACGGGCAGTGCCGATCAAGGCGCTGGCGGGGCCGGTCAAGGCGCTGGCGGGGCCGCTCCGGGCGCTGGCGGGCTCGAGGTGGGTGGGCCGGGTGCGGGCTGGCGGCCGGCGGCTGCGGCACCGCTGGCGCAGCTCGTTGCAGCTGCGGGTGGCGGCCACCACGCTGCTGGTGTCCGGCGCGGTGGTGCTGATGGTCGGCGCCGTGCTGCTGCACCAGATCGCCAAGGGCGTGCTGGACAACAAGCTGCGCGCCGCCGAGGCGGAGGTCAGCAGCGGCCTGTCGTTCGCCCGCTCCCAGCTGAGCCAGCTCTCGCCGAGCGACCAGGAGGCGCTGGGCGTCGAGGCCCGCCACGTGATCGACACCCTGGACAGCCAGTCCGACACCCAGGGCGGCGGCGCCGGCCTGTTCGAGGTGGCGATCCTGGACCCCGACTCGCCGTCGCCGACCACGTACTACTCCAAGGGAGCGGCCCTGGTGCCGGCCAGCGTGCCGGAGGCGGTCCAGCAGCGGGTCCGCGGCGGCGGCCTGACCTGGGCGTACTCCCGGCTGGTGCTGGCCGACAAGTCGGAGGTCAAGGGCCTGGTGTTCGGCGGGCCGGTGCGCGTCGGGCCGCGCGTGCTGCAGCTGTACTACCTGTTTCCGTTGTCCAACGAGGACTACACCATCGCGCTGATCCAGCGGATCGTGCTGCTCGCCGGGCTCGGCCTGGTGCTGCTGGTCGCGCTGATCGCCGTGCTGGTCACCCGGCAGGTCGTCGGTCCGGTCCGGATGGCCGCCCGGACCGCCCAGCGGCTGGCCGCCGGGCGGCTGGAGGAGCGGTTGCCGGTGCTCGGTGACGACGAGCTGGCCAAGCTGGCCGGCTCGTTCAACGGGATGGCCGACAGCCTGCAGGAGAAGATCACCAAGCTGGAGGAGATGTCCCGGCTGCAGCGCCGGTTCACCTCCGACGTCTCGCACGAGCTGCGCACGCCGCTGGCCACCATCCGGATGGCCGCCGACGTGCTGCACGACGCCCGGCCGGGCTTCCCGCCGGAGGTGGCCCGCTCGGTGGAGCTGCTGCAGGCCGAGCTCGACCGGTTCGAGTCGCTGCTGGCGGACCTGCTGGAGATCAGCCGGTACGACGCCGGCGTGGCCGCGCTGGAGGCCGAGCCCACCGACCTGCGCTCGGTCATCCACCGGGTCGCCGACGCCAGCCAGCCGCTGGCCGAGCGGACCGGCAGCGAGCTGGTGCTGCAGCTGCCGGACGAGCCGGTGGTGGCCGAGGTGGACCCGCGGCGGGTGGAGCGGATCCTGCGCAACCTGGTCGGCAACGCGATCGAGCACGGCGAGGGCGGCGCGGTGGAGATCCGGCTGGCCGGCAACCAGCAGGCGGTGGCGGTCACCGTCCGGGACCACGGGGTCGGGTTGCGGCCGGGCGAGGCGGCGCTGGTGTTCAACCGGTTCTGGCGGGCCGACCCGGCCCGGACCCGGGGCACCGGCGGCACCGGGCTGGGGCTGGCCATCAGCCTGGAGGACGCCCGGCTGCACGGCGGCTGGCTGCACCCCTGGGGCCGCTCGGGGACAGGTGCGCAGTTCCGGCTCACCCTCCCGCTGCACCCCGGTGCCCGGCTGACCCGCTCCCCGCTGCCGGTGGTGCCGCCGGACGCCGGCCCGGCCACCGGACTACCCACCGGCCCAGCCGTGGGGCCGTCTCCCGCGCAGGCGTCCCGCACCGGGGCGTCGCCGGATGGGAGGACCCCCGGACGCGGCTTGTCGCGCCGAGCCGAGCCGCGCGAGGCCCCGGCCTGGGAGGAGGTCGGCAACCCGTGAGCGAGCGCAGCGCGCGAACCGGTGGCCACCGTGCCGGGCGCCGGGCGTTGGCGGGGCTGGCCGCCGTGGCCGGGCTGGTCGCCGGCTGCAGCTCCATCCCGGACAGCTCGGCACCGAAGGTGGTGCGGCAGTTCGGCTCGTCGAGCGAGGCGACCGCGCAGAGCGTGCTGCAGGACACCAGGCCCGGTG
>JBKOWA010000055.1:0-3804 GCA_046724155.1 Actinomycetota bacterium | reverse complement strand
GGAGTCGAGACCATTCACCCCCTCGTTGGCAACCTCTTCAGGGTAACGGCTCGCGCAACCCGCTTCTTCCCGGGCCGGCTGGACCGCCCGCCGGACCGTTGCCCGCCGGGCGGCGCGCGTGGCAGGGTCGGGCCCACCCGGCCCGACCGAAGGACATCCGATGGCCCTGTGGAAGCCCGACCCGACCTTCTACGCCTCCCCGCGCGACGCCGCGGCAGCCCCGCCGGAGAAGCTGGCCTACGTGGCCACGTTCGCCCGGCCGGCGGACCGCAACGACGCGGTCGCGGTGCTCGACGTCGACCCCGACTCGGCCGGCTACGGCACGGTGGTCGGCTTCACCGAGCTGCCGTACGCCGGTGACGAGCTGCACCACTTCGGCTGGAACGCGTGCTCCTCGGCGCTGTGCCCGTACGCGCCGCACCCGCACGTGGAGCGCCGCTACCTGGTGGTGCCGGGCCTGCGCAGCTCCCGGATCTACATCCTGGACACCAGGGAACGGCCGACCGCGCCGGAGCTGGTGAAGATCCTCGAGCCGGAGGAGCTGGCCAAGCGCGCCGGCTACTCCCGGCCGCACACCGTGCACTGCGGGCCCGAGGGGCTGTACGTGTCGTGCCTGGGCGGCGCGAACGGAGCGGACGGCCCCGGCGGGATCGCGCTGCTGGACCACCGGTCGTTCGAGGTGCTCGGCCGCTGGGAGATGGACCGCGGGCCGCAGTACTTCGCCTACGACGCCTGGTGGCACATCGCGCACGACGTGCTGGTCACCTCGGAGTGGGGCACCCCGTCGATGATCGAGGACGGGGTGGTGCCGGAGCTGCTGCTCGGCAAGAAGTACGGCCACCGGCTGCACTTCTGGGACCTGCGCCGGCGCCGGCACGTGCAGACGGTCGACCTCGGCGACGAGCACCAGATGGTGCTGGAGCTGCGGCCGGCACACGACCCGACGAAGAAGTACGGGTTCGTGGGCGTCGTGGTCAGCGTCGCCGACCTGTCCGCATCGGTCTGGCTGTGGCACGAGAAGGCGGGGCACGAGAACGAAGGCGACCGGTTCGCCGTCACCAAGGTGATCAGCATCCCGGCCGAGCCGGCGGCTGCCGGGCAGCTGCCGCCGCTGCTGGCCGGGTTCGGCGCGGTGCCGCCGCTGGTCACCGACATCGACCTGTCCGTGGACGACCGGTTCCTGTACGTGTCCTGCTGGGGCACCGGCGAGCTGAAGCAGTACGACGTGTCCGACCCGTTCCACCCGCGGGAGGTGGGCTCGGTCCGGATCGGCGGTGTCGTCGGGCAGACCCCGCACCCGGCCCGCCCGGACACCCCGCTGCGCGGCGGGCCGCAGATGGTGGAGGTCAGCCGCGACGGCCGCCGGGTCTACGCCAGCAACTCGCTGTACGGGGCCTGGGACGAGCAGTTCTACCCCGAGGGCGTCGGCTCGTGGCTGGTCAAGCTGGACACCGGCACCGGCACCGGCACCGACTCCGGCACCGACTCCGGCACCGACTCCGGCACCGACTCCGGGGCCGGCGGCCTGCGCCTGGACGAGCGGTTCTTCCCGTACGGGGCGGAGCAGTGGCGCGGCCGCCGGGTGCACCAGGTGCGGCTGCAGGGCGGCGATGCATCCAGCGACTCCTACTGCTACCCGTGAGCACTGCGAGCCGACAGCGAGTGAGCATCGCAGCCCGGTCGGGGTCTCCTCTGGGGTGGCCGGGTGAGGAGCGGAGCGAGCGCGGAGGCGAGCAATGAGCACCGGGCAGCTGGTCGCGCTGCTGCTGCTCGGGGTGTTCCACGGGATCAACCCGGCGATGGGCTGGCTGTTCGCGGTGTCCACCGGGATGCTGGAGCGCAGCATGCGGGCGCTGGTCGGCGTGCTGCCGTTCATCGCGCTCGGCCACCAGGCGTCGGTGACCGCCATCGCCGCGCTCGGCGCCGTCACCGACGCGGTGGTCGCGCCCCGGGTGGTGGCGCTCGCCGGCGGGGCGGTACTGGTCGGATTCGGCCTGTGGCGGGCGGTGTCCGAGTGGCACCTGCGCTGGGTCGGCATGCGGCTGGGCCGCTGGCAGCTGGCCGGATGGTCGTTCCTGATGTCCTCGGCGCACGGTGCCGGCCTGATGCTGCTGCCGGTGATCATGATGTCGGCGCCGGAGCACCAGCACGGACTGGCGCACGCGGCGGCCGGCGGGCTGCTGGCGGGGCTGCTCGCCGGGCTGGTGCACACCGCGGCCATGGTGCTCACCGCGGGCGTGGTGGCGCTGGTTGTCTACGGCGTGGTCGGGCTCGGCGTGCTGCGCCGGCTGTGGGTGAACCTGGACCGGGTCTGGGCGTTCGCGCTGGTGGGTGCCGGGACGGCGGCCCTGCTCACCGCATGATCGGCCGCTGGTAGGTCGCGTACCGGCGTTCGGTGACGAAGCCGAGCCGCTGGTACAGCCCGTACGCGGGGTTCCTGGTGTCCACGGTCAGGGTGGCCCGGCCGTACCCGGCGCACTTCATGGCGGCCAGCGCGTGCGCCACCAGCGCCGAGGCCAGCCCGCGGCCGCGCCAGGACCGCCGGGTGCCGACCAGCCCGATGTAGCCGGTGGGCGGCGCGCCGGGGTCGGCGTGCTCGTTCTCGTAGCTCATCAGGTACGCGGCCACGGCCGGATCTCGCGGGACGCCGTCCAGCACGACGAACGACAGCTCCGGCCGGAACCGCGGGTGCCCCACCACGTGCTCCAGCCAGGACGACTTGTCCCGCTCGGCGCTGCCCCAGTGATCGGCGAACGCCTCGTTGTGCGCCCGGCGGACCCGGTCGCACAGCTCCTCCCGGTACCGGCAGACCCGCAGCCCGTCGGCCTCGCCGGCCGTCAGCGCCGCCAGGTCGTGCGTCATGTGCGACCAGTACCGGGCGGGGGTGAAGCCGAACCGGGCGTACAGCCGGGCGGCCGGATGATCGACCGGGCAGCCGGTCTCCAGCACCCCGGGCAGCTCGGTGTCCAGCTCCCCGTACCGCTCGCGGCCCCGGTCGACCTGCCAGCCGAACAGCTCCCGGCCAAGGCCCCGGCCCAGCCAGCCGGGGTGCACCCCGCCCCAGCAGAACACCCGGATGAACTCCCGCCCGGCGCCCAGGGTGCCGACCACGCCGGCCGCGGCCGGCGTCCCGGAGGGGGTCCCGACCAGCCGCGCATCGTGCTCCGGCACCCACAACGCGTCGTCGAAGCTGGCGGCCAGCTCCTCGGCGCCCATCAGCTCCGGCTCGCCGTCGGCGAGCTGCCGCGCGCGCACGAGCTCCAGCCACGCGGGCAGGTCCGCGCGGGTGGGCGCACGCCAGACCAGCGCAGCGCCAGCGGGGCTCGGGGCGGGCTCGATCACGCGCCGACGTTACGCCGAACACCGAGCCCACGCTGCAGATTTACGGCTGGCTGACGGCCGGCCGGGGGTTACCAGGAGCCGCCGCCCCCACCCAGGATCGGTCCGGCGTGCGGGACCGCGCCCATGGGCAGCGCCAGCACCACCGTCACCGCCTCGTGGTCGGACAGCCCACGGGCGGTGAACGTGGCGCCGCCGTCGCCGGGCTTCGCCGAGGCGCAGGGCGTTCTGCTCCCGATAGAGCCCTGGTGGCAGGTCACCCGCCGGACCGGGAACGGCCCGGTGGCCCAACCCGGCCAGCCGCCCCGATTCGCCGCACAGCTTGCCCGGCTACGCGGCTTGCACGGTTGCGCGGGAGATCCCCCCGCTCGCCATCTCGACACCGTCCGCGTACACGTGCGCGCGGTCCTACGCCTATAGCTCGCCCGGCGGCGAGGTGCCGCACTCCGCACGCCGGTGCTACAC
>JBKOWA010000114.1:0-2203 GCA_046724155.1 Actinomycetota bacterium | reverse complement strand
GTGCCGGGCACCTCGTTCTGGGTCCACCACTTGGCCTGCCAGGTGTGCTTGTTGTAGGTCACCTGGGCGCCGCCGTTGTAGGCGGTGGTCGAGCTCCAGGCCGGTGCGGTGCACGCCGGCGGCGGCGTGCTGGCCGGCGCGCACCGCCCCTGGTCGGCCCAGACGTCGGTGGTGCCGGGCACCGCGTTCTGGGTCCACCACTTGGCCTGCCAGGTGTGGCTGTTGTAGGTCACCTGGGCGCCACCGTTGTACGCCACCGTCGGACTCCACGCCGGTGCACTGCACGCCGGCAGCGTGCTCGTCGGCGGCGGGCTGGTGGTCGTGGGCGGCGGGCTGGTAGTCGTGGGCGGCGGGCTCGTCGTGCTCGGCGGCGGGGTGGTGGTCGGCGGCGGGGTGCACCCGGGGGCGCTGCCGCTGACCGCGGTCACCACCGCGTTCAGCAGCGTGGTCTGCGGGTCCAGGTCGAGCAGCGAGAACATCATCGCGCCGCCTAACCCGTTGCAGTGCAGGTAGTCCGCCTTGGCCTGGATGGACTGCGGCGAGTCGCCGGTCCAGAACTCGGTGCCGTTGTAGAAGTAGGCGGCCCGGGCGGTCGGGTCGAAGAACGTGGTGGCCGCGTTGTCCACCAGGCCGGTCAGCTCTTTGTAGTACGCCACCCCGGCCACCTGGGACAGGCCGCGCGCCGGCGCCGGCCCGGTCGCCGGCTGGTACAGCCCGTGTTTGCTGCCGGCCGGCACGCCGGTCCAGCCGCGGTAGTAGAACGGGAAGCCCACGGTCAGCTTCGCCGCGGGGAAGCCACCCGGGATGCCGTACCCGGCGTCGCCGGTGGTCCAGGCCCGGACTGCCGCGTCGATGTTGTACCTGCCGTTGCCCGGCGGCACCGGTGCCATCGGGTCGCTCGGCGAGTCGAGGAGCGGGTCCTGCAGGTTGGTCGGGCCCTGCGTGTCCCACGCGCCGTGCATGTCGTAGGTCATCACGTTGGCGTAGTCCAGGGACGCCCCCACCGCGCCGGTCTCGATGTGCGCGATCTTGTCCTGCCCGGACGGCACCGCCGCGGTCAGGTACATCCGGCGCCCGCCGTGCGCGGTGCCGAACGCGGTGAGCTGGCTGCGGAACTCGGCCAGCAGCGCGGTGTAGTCGGCCTTGTCGGCCGGCCCGAAGTGGTTGCCGACGTGGCCGGCGGCGCCGACGTACTCCCAGTCGAGGTCGAACCCGTCGAAGATGCCGGCCGCCGCGCCGGTGCCCCCGAAGCCGCCCTGCACCGGCAGGTTGCCACCCAGGAACATATCGACGCAGCTGCTCACGAAATGCTGCCGGCTGGTCGCCGTGGCCGCCGCGTCGGAGAAGTACTTCGAGTAGGTCCAGCCGCCGACGGACAGCAGGATCTTCAGGTTCGGGTGCTTCGCCTTGAGCTTCTTGAGCTGGTTGAACGTGCCGACCAGCGGCTGGTCGAACCGGTCCGCCACGCCGTCGACGCTGATGTCCGCGCCGAAGGTCTTCTGGTAGTCGGCGTACGCATCGCCGGCGCCGTCCCCGGCGTTGGGGTTGCTCTCGTCCTGGGACGCGGCCTTGGTCGCCTCGAAGCAGGTCAGGTTGACCGGGTCGATGTTCTCGAAGTCGTAGACGAGGAAGTCGAGCTTGCCGGCGATCCCCCGGGTGTCCAGGTCCTTCGGGTAGAACGCGTTGCCGTAGATGCTCCACTGGTCGTAGTAGGCGAACGTGACGCCGCCGCTGGTCGCGGTAGCGCCCGCCGGGGTCGCGGCGGCGTGCTGCCCGGGTCCGGACAGCACCGCGCTGCCGAGCAGCAGCAGCGCCGCTCCTGCGGCCGCCACCGCGGCCGGGACGGTGAACGGTTTCATCTGCAGCCTCCGTCGCGGGTCAGGTGCCGGAGCCCTGGAGTATCCGGTGTGTCGCATGACATGCGGGTACGCCGGGCGGTCGGCGGCGACGCCGGTGCGGCCGACCGCAGTCCCCCTTCGCGCAGGGCGTATGCGCGTCTCCGGCCGGGCGGACACCCGGGATGGCGGCCGCCCACCAAGGAGATTTCGATTAATAAACTTAATAATCCGAATGGCCTCGGCTGTCAAGACGTCCGCAACGGTGACGCCGGGCGCCGGCCGGCCCGAAGTGGTTGCCGACGTGGCCGGCGGCGCCGACGTACTCCCAGTCGAGGTCGAACCCGTCGAAGATGCCGGCCGCCGCG
>JBKOWA010000182.1:0-3562 GCA_046724155.1 Actinomycetota bacterium | reverse complement strand
GTACTCGGCGCGGCGGCGGCAGGCGGGCCGGCGGCACGCGGGGCAGCGCCTCGTGGGGCGGTGGGGCGGGTCACCGGTAACGGTCGGCGAACCGGTACCGGGCCTCGGTCGCCAGCTGCTTGACCCGTTCGGCGTCCCGCTTCGGGCAGATCATCGTCACGTCCGCGGTGTGCACGACGATCGTGTCCCGCAGGCCCATCGCGGCCACCAGGTGCTCCGGGTCGTCGCTGACGATGATGTTGCCGGCGGAGTCGACCAGCAGGCTTGCCGCCTGCACCACGTTGCCGGCGCCGTCGGTCCGGATCGTGCTGGCCAGCGCCGGCCAGGAGCCGACGTCCAGCCAGTCCACCCCCAGCTCCACCACCAGCACCTCGGCGGCCCCCCGGCCCCGCGCGGCCGGCTCCATGACCGCGTAGTCGATGCTGATCTTGGGCAGGGTCGGGTAGGTCTCGGCCAGCACGGCTGCCCGGCGTGGGCCGTCCCACTCGGCGGCGATCCGGGTCAGGCCGGCGTGCGAGTCGGGCAGGTAGCTGGCCAGCTCGCCGAGCACGGTGTCGGCCCGCCACACGAACATCCCGGAGTTCCAGTAGTACCGGCCGCTGTCCAGGTAGGACTGCGCGGTGTCCGTGTCGGGCTTCTCCCGGAACGCCGACACCTGGTACGCCCCGCCGCCCAGCTCCTCGCCGCGTTCGATGTAGCCGTACCCGGTGTGCGGCCCGGTCGGCACGATGCCCAACGTGACCAGCGCCGCCTTGTGCTCCTCGGCCAGCCCGAACGCGGCGGTCAGCCGGTCCGCGAACACCTCGACCGGCTCGATCACGTGGTCCGCCGAGACCACGGCCAGCACCGCCTGCGGGTCGCGGGCCAGCAGCACCGCGGCCGGCAGGCCGACCGCGTTGGCGGTGTCCCGGCCGCACGGCTCGCCGAGCAGGTTGTCCTCGGGCAGCTCCGGCAGGTTGGCCAGCACCGCGTCCCGGTGCGCCTCGGCGGTGCAGACGAGGATCGCGCTCGACGGCAGCACGGCTCGCAGCCGGTCGAACGCCAGCTGCAGCAGGCTCCGGCCGCCGACCATCTCGAGCAGCTGCTTGGGGCGGGCCTCCCGGGACATCGGCCACAGCCGGGTGCCCGCGCCGCCCGCCATGATCACGCCGTATCGCACGAAGACCTCCGTATGGGATCGGATGCCGGAGCGGGATGGCCCTGACCAGGATGACCCCCGACCAGGATGGTGCAGACCGGGATGCCCGCGGGCCGGGATGCTCCGGCGGCCCCCCGCCCGGGACGACCACGGCCGCAGCGGCGGCAGCAGGTCAGCCGCCGCGCATCACGTGCCGCGGCCGACCTCGGGCAGCACCCTGGCCAGCGCCGCCCTGGCGGCCAGGCCGGCCCGCAGTATCACCCGCAGCGGCGCGTTCCGCCATCCCCGGTAGCGGCGGGACAGGTACAGGTACGCGCTGTGGTGGTGGGCGTCCACCATGGCGGTGCGGTGCCGCTGGGTGGCGTGGGCACCCTCGTGGGTGACCACCGAGTCGGGCACGTAGACGCAGCGCCAGCCGGCCAGGCCCAGCCGCTCGCACAGGTCGACGTCCTCGAAGTACATGAAGTAGGCCGGGTCGAAGCCGCCGACCTGGTCGAACGCCGACCGGCGCAGCAGCAGGCAGGATCCGGACAGCCAGCCGGCCAGGCCCTCCACCGGCTCGCCGCGCTCCCGCCGGTAGGACGCCGTCCACGGGTTGCCCGGCCACCACCAGCCGAACAGCGCGTGGCCGATCCCGCGGCCCAGCGACGGCAGCGCCCGCGCCGAGGGATACCGGGTGCCGTCCGGCCGGCGGATCAGCGGGCCCCAGGCGCCGGCCCCCGGCCACCGCTCGGCGGCGGCGAGCAGGGTGTCCAGCGCGTCCGGCTCGAAGACCACGTCCGGGTTGGCCACCAGCACGAACGGCGCCGTCGTCTGCGCCACCCCGGCGTTGGCGGCCCGGCCGTAGCCCACGTTGCCCCCGGTGGGCACCAGCCGGACGCCAGCCCGGCCCGCGGCCCGCTCCGGCGCCCCGTCGGTGGAGCCGTTGTCGGCGAGCACCACCTCGTACGGCAGGGTGGTGGCCTTGTCCAGGGTGTCCAGGAACGCCTCGAGGGTCCGGCCGGGGCAGTAGGTCACCGCGACAACGGCGACGGCAGGGGCGTCGGTCACTGGGCGACGGCCCGCGCGTACGCCGCCAGGTGCGCCTCGGCGCTCGCCTCCCAGGTGAACTCGGCGGCCCGGGCCACCGCGGCCTCGGACAGCCGTTTGCGCCGGGCGGGGTCGTCCACCAGGGCGATCAACCCCTCGGCGATCGAGTCGGAGTCGGCCTCGGTGTAGGCGACCGCGTCGCCGCCGACCTCGGGAAGCGACAGCCTCGGGGTGGTCAGCACGGGGGCACCGCAGGCCATCGCCTCCAGCACCGGCAGGCCGAAGCCTTCGCCGTGGCTCGGGTAGGTCACCGCCAGCGCCCCGCCGAGGTAACCGGGCAGGTCCACGAAGCGCAGGTACCCGGGACGCAGCACCCGCAGGTACGAGGGCACCTCGGTGATCGCGGCGTCGATGTCGTCGTCCCACCCGGAGCCGCCGGCCAGCACCAGCGCCGGCGGCGCGTCCCGGTCGGCGAACGCCTTCACCCAGCCGCGCACCAGCGCCGGCACGTTCTTGCGCGGCTCCAGGGTGCCGAGGAACGCGAGGTACGGCGTGCCGCGCAGCCCGAGCCGCCGGTTGACCCGCTCCCGCTCCTCCGCCGACGGCACGTGGAACGCCTCGTGGTCGACCCCGTGGTAGGCCACGTCGATCCGGGTCGGGTCGGCGGCCAGCACCCGGACCAGCTCGTCCCTGGTGGCCTTGGACGGCACCACGCAGCGGCTGCCCCGGTGCAGGGCGTTCTTGATGGCGGACCGGAAGAACGGCCCCTTGACCGTGGTGTGAACCTCTGGCTGTGTGAAGAAGGTGACGTCGTGGATGGTCACCACGACCGGCCGCCCGGGCCGCACCGGCATCGTGTAATGCGGGCAGTGCAGCACATCGGCGTTCACCTGCTGCGCCACGACGGGCAGTCCGGCCTGCTCCCAGGCCAGCCGGGCGGCGCGGTGGGCGATCGCCGGCGGGCCGGCCACGATCTTGGCCGCCGGCGCCATACCGCCGTACCGCTCGGCGTCCGTACGCTGGCAGACCACTGCCAGGTCGGCACCCGCGGCGCCAAGAGCTGCGATGAGTCCGTCGACGTAACGACCAACGCCGCCCCGGTCGGCAGGCACTGCCGTCGCGTCCACGAGCACGCGGGGCGCGCTGTCGGACACGGACACTTTCTGGCTCACCCTCAGCTAAACGTCGTTGTCTTCACGTTATTTTTACCTGCCCGGGTCACGGGCCCTGTTCAACAGCGTACGCCGGTGGCCGTCCCCGATGTGGCAGGGGCCACACCGCTGGCACGATCACCCGCACCACCCCTCCGCCGGCCACCGGCTCAGCTCAGCGCGCCGTACATCGCCCACAGCGCGCGGGCCGCGTCCTGCCAGCTGAACGCCGCAGCCCGCCGCC
>JBKOWA010000507.1:0-8460 GCA_046724155.1 Actinomycetota bacterium | reverse complement strand
GCTGCATCCAACGAGGACGGTGGCCTGGTCGGTGAGCTGCGGCAGGCGGCCTACCTGGCCCGGCTGGCCGCCGGCGCGGACGCCCTCACCGCCCGGCAGGCGCTGTGGCTGGCCACCGCCGGTGGCGCCGCCTGCCTGGGCCGGGCCGCGGAGCTGGGCTCGCTGCAGCCCGGGTTCCTCGCCGACATCGCGGTCTGGCGGCTGTCCACAATGGACCACGCTGGCTTCGACGACCCGGTTGCCGCGCTGGTGCTCGGCCCGCCGCCCCCGCTCGCGCTGCTGCTGGTCGGCGGCGAGGTGGTGGTCGCCGACGGCGAGCTGCGCACGGCCGATGAGGAGGCGCTGGCCACCGACCTGCGCGCCGCCGCCGGCCGGCTGCGGGACCGGAGGTCCGGATGACGACCGCACCCGAGCAGACGCAGGCGCCGGCCGCTGTCGAGGGCGGGATCGGGGACAGCCCGGTCCGGCCGGACGGCGT
Organism: Actinomycetota bacterium; assembly: GCA_046724155.1. Lineage (GTDB taxonomy): Bacteria > Actinomycetota > Actinomycetes > Mycobacteriales > JACQDL01 > JBKOWA01. The sequence goes on along the minus strand of JBKOWA010000507.1, from coordinate 7,982 downwards.
GCTGAAGGTCCGCGGCGAGTTCGCCTACTCCTCGGACCTGTGGGCCGACGACATGCTCTGGGGCGTCACCGTCCGCAGCCCGCACCCGTACGCCCGGATCCGGGCCATCCGGCTCGGCCCGGCGCTGGCCGTACCCGGGGTGTACGCGGTGCTCACCCACGCCGACCTGCCCGGCGAGAACCGCTACGGGCTGGAGATCCCGGACCAGCCGGCGCTGGCCGAGGACGTGGTCCGGTACGCCGGCGAGCCGGTGGCGCTGGTGGCCGCCGACCACCCGGAGACCGCCCGCCGGGCCGCCGCCCGGGTCGAGGTCGACTACCAGGTGCTGCCGCCGCTGACCGACCCCGAGGCGGCGCTGGCCGCGGGCGCGCCGGCCCTGCACCCGGGCGGCAACCTGGTGCGGCACCTGCGCATCCGGCACGGCGACCCGGACGGCGCCACCGCCGACGTGGTGGTCAGCGGCGAGTACCAGGTCGGCATGCAGGACCAGGCGTTCCTCGGCCCGGAGTCCGGGCTGGCGGTGCCGGCCGAGGACGGCGGCGTCGACCTGTACGTCGCCACCCAGTGGCTGCACGTCGACCGTGACCAGGTGGCCAGGGCGCTCGGCCTGCCGGCGGAGAAGGTGCGGCTCACCCTGGCCGGCGTCGGCGGCGCGTTCGGCGCCCGCGAGGACCTGTCCATGCAGATCCACGCCTGCCTGCTCGCGCTGCACACCGGCAAGCCGGTCAAGATCGTGTACGGCCGGGAGGAGTCGTTCTTCGGCCACGTGCACCGGCACCCGGCCGTCCTGCGGTACGAGCACGGCGCCACCCGGGACGGCCGGCTGGTGTTCGCCCGGGCCCGGATCGTGCTGGACGGCGGGGCGTACGCGTCGACCACCGCGGCGGTCACCGGCAACGCCGGCAGCCTCGGCATCGGCCCGTACCAGGTGCCGCACGTGGCGATGGACGCCTACGGCGTCTACACCAACAACCCGCCGTGCGGGGCGATGCGCGGCTTCGGCGCGGTGCAGGCCTGTTTCGGGTACGAGTCGCAAATGGACAAGCTGGCCGCCGCGCTCGGCCTGGACCCGGTGGAGCTGCGGATCCGCAACGCCATCGAGGAGGGTGCGACGGTGCCGACCGGGCAGCGGGTCGACTCCGCCGCGCCGGTGGCCGAGCTGCTGCGCCGGGTGCGGGACGCAGCCCTGCCGCCACCGCTCCCGGACGCCGGGGCGGACCTGCGCATCCTGCCCGGCGGGGTGTCCAACACGACCCACGGCGAGGGGGTGCGCCGCGGTGTCGGCTACGCGGTCGGCATCAAGAACGTGGGCTTCTCGGAGGGCTTCGACGACTTCTCGACCGCCCGGGTGCGGGTGCTGGCCATCGGCGGCGAGCCGGCGGTCGAGGTGCACACCGCGGCCGCCGAGGTCGGGCAGGGGCTGGTCACCCTGCAGGCCCAGATCGCCCGCACCGAGCTGGGCGTGCACCAGGTCACCGTGCTGCCGGCCGACACCGCGGTCGGCAGCGCCGGGTCCAGCTCCGCGTCCCGGCAGAGCTACGTCACCGGCGGCGCGGTCCGGGCGGCCTGCCAGGAGGTGCGCGCCGAGCTGGACCGGCTGGCCGGCCGGGACAGCCGGGCGCTCACCCCGGCCGAGCTGGCCGCCCTGCTCGGCGACGCGGCGGTGGAGCGCACCGTGCAGTGGCGGCACCGGCCGACCCAGCCGCTGGACCCGGTCAACGGGCAGGGCAACGCGCACGTGCAGTACGCGTTCGCCGCGCACCGCGCGGTGGTCGATGTGGACACCGAGCTGGGGCTGGTGCGGGTGGTGGAGCTGGCCTGCGCGCAGGACGTCGGCCGGGCGCTGAACCCGCAGGCGGTGGTCGGCCAGATCCACGGCGGCAGCGCGCAGGGCCTCGGGCTGGCGGTGATGGAGGAGATCCGGGTGCAGGACGGCCTGATCCGCAACCCGTCGTTCACCGACTACCTCATCCCCACCATCCTGGACATGCCGCCGATGCAGGTGGACGTGCTGGAGCTGGCCGACCCGCACGCGCCGTACGGCCTGCGCGGCGTCGGCGAGCCGCCGACCATCTCCTCGACCCCGGCCGTCGTGGCCGCCATCCGCGCCGCCACCGGCCTGCCGCTGACCCGCGTCCCGGTCCGCCCCGAGCACATCGCCGGACACGTCGACGCTGGCGGGCCCGGCTCGGCCGGGAGACCTTGACGAGCTATCTCTACACGTCTAGATTAAGGGCATGAGTGGCTTGTCACGGATCACGCCCGCAACGTTGGATGTTCTTGAGGTGCTCCTTGACGACAAAGCCGAGCATTATGGTCTGGCTATCGCCAGGAAGGCTGGACTTGCCACGGGCAGCACCTTTCCGATCCTGGCCCGGCTTGAACGGATCGGCTGGGCCACCTCCAGTTGGGAGGAGACGGACGACGCTTCGCGTGGGGCGCGGCGGCGTTTCTACCGGCTCACCCCCGACGGCATGGCCGGAGCGCGCGCGTTGATCCTCGAACGCCGGGGGAGCAAGGTTCTCCCGTGGCCGGACCCGTTGCCAGGTGGTGCGTGATGAGTTCGATCTGGATTTCGGTGGTCGTGATCCCACTGGTGTTGACCGAGCTCAGCGGGTGGTCAGCCTGGCTGGCGACCAAGGTAGCGCGCTGCGCGGCTCGCCACCGCGGCGAGCCGGACGCCGACGTCCGGTATGCGAAGGAGTTGACAACCACCGTCACCGCCGTGCCGGCCCCGCTCACCCGGCTTGTCGCTGCTGTCGGCGTTCTCGCCGCCACACCGGTGCTGCGGCGGATCCTGCATGCCATACGCCGAGCGCTCACACCAGATCAGGATAAGCCAGATCGGGATAATCCTCCAGATAAGTACAGGCCGTAGCTCAGCCGCCGAACCGGAAAACGGACAGCTCTCCGATTGGACTTCCGCATCGCACCTCTGGGCAAACTAAAGCGATAGGTGACCGCCATGGCAGCTGAGCCGGCAAGGCAACCCGCCCCTACCGTCGGGCCCAGCCTGGGCATGGCAGTAGGACTGTGTGCCAGCCCCTGTGTCTTCGGTGTCTACTATGATTACCCGTACAATCCCTTTCCGTACCTGCCCGTCGAGGTCAAGGGGCTTGCCGGTCTGGCCGCATCCGTGATCCTCGGCCTGGTCGCAGCCAGACTGGCTCGAGGCCCGGCGCTGGGCCCGACCGCCGTCGGCGTGCTGGCCGGAGTCGTTCCGGGTGTGTATACCGGCCTGGAGGCGTCCCGCCTGGTGCCATCCAACCCGGCGGCGGCGATAACGGTCGGATTGCTGGCCGGTGTGATCGTTGGCGGCGCCGCGGGGCTCGGTGCGGGGATCATGGCGCAGCGCGCAAGTCGCCGGACGTCCTGGTTTGGCTGTGCCGGCCTGGGCTCGGCGCTCGGCGCTTCCACCGGGCTCTACCTGAGCAGCATCCTCTTCATGCCCATGGTGGCAAACGCAAAGCTGATCTGTCTGCTCGCCGGTGGCGCGATCGGGCTGGTTCTTGGACACGCGGCCGCGCGGGGCAGGCACAACAGGCCGTGGCTTGGACGGGCCGGCCTGGCACTCGCGGTCGGCTGCTGCACCGGTGTCTGGGCTTATCAGGTTATTTTCAGCGTCCAAGGTCTGTTCGGTCAGTGGGCCGTGTGGACCGTCTGGCCCGCTCTTGGGAGTGCGGCCGGGCTTGCCTGGGTCGGCCGGTCCGGAGTCGGCCGGCTCCGACCGGCGGCCGCCGGTCTGGCTGTCGGCGCCTGCACCGGAGCAAGTTTCGGCTGGTTTACCTGCCTGTCAAGCGGGTGTTCCCAGGACACCTCGAGAACCTGGGGCCTTGTCGGCTCCTTGGCCGGCGGCCTCTTGGGCGTCGCCGTGGGGGTGCTCGGCTACCGCGCACGTCTCAGCTCGGCCGTTCTCGGCCTCGCCATCGGCGCTCTTGTCGGTGACTCCGCATTCATATTCAACACTGGCACCTACCACCAAGGCAGCCTGGGCGCGTCCGACCTCGGCTGGCAGGTGCTTGTCGGCGTCCTCGGGCTGGCCGTCGGGTGGCTCGCCGGAGGCACGGGCGAACGGCTGGCCGCGTTTGGTCTGGGGTTCGGCGGCTGGGTGGGTGCCTGGGCGGGCACTCTGACCGCCTACTATGCCATCGTCCCAGGCGGCCCTGATCGAGGTGGCATCGTCGGCATGCTGGTTGGCGGGTCCATCGGCCTCATGATCTCCCTACGAGCCGGACGGCTCCGCTTCGGCTCCACCGCGCTCGGCGTGGCGGTCGGCGCCTTCGTCGGGGCCCGGTTCGGCGATCCGAGCGGCCAGAGCGCGTTCCGCGGCATCGCCGGAATGATCATCGGCGGATGTCTCGGGCTGGTCCTGTGCTCACGGGGCGAACGCGCCGTCGTCGCCTCCGTGCCGGGGCTGGCGGTCGGGGCCGCTCTCGGCGCCTGGGCAGGCGCCACCGTCCTCGCCGAGTTCCCGGTGCCCGCGTCGCCCGCCACCACCAGCCTGATCTGCATGACTGCCGGCGGGCTGGCAGGGTTCATGTACGTGCACGGTTGCCGACTCATGGGGACGGGACGGGTCCTGGCGCTGGCTGGACCGACTCGACAAGTGAACCCGATGCCATGGCCGGACGGGCGGCTGGACCGGCTGACGTGTCTCAGCCGATGGCTGGTCGGCCTGGCCGCTGCGCATGCCGTGCCCGGAACGTTGGAAACGCCCCTCCACGAGCGCTACGCCGAGGAGTTCGACAGCACCCTCAGAATGATCACCGGTCCGCTCGCCCCGCCCCGGCGGCTGCGGTGCGCGATATCCATTCTGATCGGCGCCGCCACCCTACGGATGGAAAACGAAGACGACGAAGACAACGCTGAGGGGCGCCGATGAGCTTCGCGGAGTATTTGTCTGACCGCTGGCCCACGATAGCCAGGATGACGGTCGAGCACGCCGAGGTCGTCCTGATCGCCGTCGCCATTGCGGCCGTTGTCGGGATCGGGGCCGGGGCCGCCGTCGAGGGCCACCCGCGCGCCAGCAGAGTCGCCCTCGGCATGGCCGGCACCATGCTCACCATCCCCTCCCTGGCGTTGTTCGGCCTGCTGGTTCCGCTGTTCGGGCTGGGCCTGACCCCCACCATCGCCGCCCTCGTGCTGTATGCGATCTTCCCGATCATGCGTAACACCATCACCGGGTTGGAATCGGTACCCGCGGCGGCCGAGGAGGCGGCCCGTGGCATGGGGTTGGGCCGTTGGGACCGCCTGCGGCGGGTCCGCCTGCCGCTGGCCTGGCCGGTCGTGCTCACCGGTGTGCGGCTCGCCACGATCATGACAGTCGCGATCGCCACGATCGCCGCCGCGGTGGCCGGCCCGGGTCTGGGCCAGCTCCTCTTCACCGGCCTGGCCCGCCTCGGCGGCGCCAACGCGCTCAACGACGCGGTTGCCGGAACGTTGGGCGTCGTGCTGCTGGCGTTGGCTCTGGACCTGGTGTTCGTCGTGCTTTTCCGGCTCACCACCTCCCCTGGCATCCGATGAGTGACCGGCCCACCGGCACCGCGGCCGGCGAGGTGATGATCCGTCTGGACCGGGTCAGCAAGCACTACCACGGCCAGCCCGCGCCCGCGGTGTCCGAGCTGTCGCTCGACATCCGCACCGGCGAGATCGTCGTGCTACTCGGTCCGTCCGGCTGCGGCAAGACCACCACGCTGCGGCTGATCAACCGGCTGATCGAGCCGAGCGCTGGCAGGATCTTCCTCGGCGGCGAGGACGTCACCCGGGTCAACCCCGACCAACTCCGCCGGCGCATCGGCTATGTCATCCAGCAGGTCGGCCTGTTTCCCCATATGACCATCGCTGAGAACATCGGCCTGATCCCCCGAACCCTCGGGTGGGACAAGAAACGCATCCGGGCCCGTGTCGAGGAGCTACTCGACCTGGTCGGCCTGGAGCCCGCCGCATACCGTGACCGGTACCCCAAGCAGCTGTCCGGCGGCCAGCAGCAACGTGTCGGGGTAGCCCGTGCCCTGGCCGCCGACCCACCCGCGATGCTGATGGACGAACCCTTCGGCGCACTCGACCCGGTCACGCGGGAGCGGCTCCAGGACGAGTTCCTGAACCTGCAGGCCCAGATCCGCAAGACCATCGTGCTGGTCACCCACGACGTCACCGAAGCCGTCCGGCTCGGCGACCGGATCGCCATACTGAGCGAGCACGCCCGCCTCGCCCAGTACGACACGCCTGCGGCGATCCTCGCCGAGCCGGCGGACGAGTTTGTGGCGTCCTTCATCGGGTCCGGCGCCGCGATACGCCGGCTGCGCCTGGAAACAGTCGGTTCCCTCGGTCTCGAACCGGTCGAGGTCGTCCACGCTCGTCCGCACGCCACCCCCGGTGAGCAGACCCACGCCGCTGCCGGCCGCGCCGTGCTGGTGGACGACAACGGGACAGTGCTGCGCTGGCTCCGCCCAACTACCGGGAACGACGCCGGGAACGACATCGCCGTCGTGCGAACCGACCAGAGCCGGTATGACGCTCTGGACGCGATGCTGCGCGCCCAGCAGGACAGCGTGGTGGTCCTCGACGCCCAAGGGCACCCCGTCGGCACGCTCACCTGGTCGGCCATCATGCGGGAGCCCCCGGTACGGGAGCCCCCGCCCCGCCCGGCGCAGGCACCGCCCGCCTCGGCACCGGCTCGCCACGCTGGGGGACAGCGATGACCGTGACCGGCGCGGAGGTCGGGTGGGAGCCACCCGGGACGCCGCCCACGCCCACCGACCGGTCAACCCGCCGCTCAGCCCTCGGCGTGCTGGCCACCCCAGCGCTGCTCGCGCTGGCGTGCGCCGCGCTGTTCGCCTACCTGCACGGCCAGAACCTCGACGACATCGAACGCCGGTCGATCAACCGGCAGGTGATCAGCCAGAAGCTGACCGAGCACATCGAACTGGTCGCGGTGTCCACCGCGCTGGTCATCGCCATCGCGGTACCGCTTGGCGTGCTGCTCACCAGGCCAGGGGTGCGCTGGGCGGCCACCCCCCTGCTGGCCCTGGCCAACGCCGGCCAGGCCGTCCCGTCCATCGGTGTGCTGGTGCTGCTGGCGGTCACCGTGGGCATCGGCTTCCAGAAAGCGGTGGTCGCGCTCGTGCTCGTGTCGGCGCTACCCGTGCTGCGCAACACCATGATCGGCCTGCAGGGCGTCGACCGCGCGCTCATCGACGCCGGCCGTGGCATGGGGCTGACCAGGACAGCCGTGCTGTTCCGCGTCGAGCTCCCCCTGGCCGTCCCCGTCATCATGGCCAGCGTCCGGATCGCAGTGATCCTCAACGTCGGCAGCGCGACGCTGGCCGCGTTCACCAACGCCGGCGGTCTCGGCGATCTCATCAACACCGGCATCGCGATCAACCGGACCCCTATCCTGCTCACCGGCAGCGTCCTCACCGCTGTGCTTGCGCTGGCCAGCGACTGGCTGGTCGGTCTTGCCGAACGCTACCTGCGCCCCCGTGGCCTCTAGCCATACATACCCAACCGAGGAGAAGCCTCATGCGATGGATTTCCGGCCACAATCGGCTGCGCACCGCCCGCACCGCCCTCGCCATCGCCCTGCTGACCGCCCTCACAGCGGGATGCTTCAGCAGCTCATCAGACACCAACGAAAGCGTCAAGGGCGGCAGCCTCGCGCAGGGCGCCACGCTGCAGGGCACCACGTTCACCGTGAGTTCCAAGGAGTTCACCGAACAGCTTATCCTCTGCCAAATCACCAGCATCGCCCTGCGGTCGGTCGGCGCGACCGTCCACGAAAAGTGCGGACTGCAGGGCGAGGCTGGTGATGTGGCAGAGGACAAGCTGCTCGGTGAACTCCTTGGAACCCACGGTGAACGTGGCGCCCTGCAGCGAGACGCCCTGCGCAAGGCTGCCGCCCTTGACGCTGCCGCCGGTGTCTGACGAGCTGAAGCAGGCCGCGGTGAGGGTGGTCAGCACGGCGGTGGCGACAGCGGTACGGG
>JBKOWA010000279.1:0-4159 GCA_046724155.1 Actinomycetota bacterium | reverse complement strand
CTCGGTGGCCGCCGAGCTGGTGTCCATGGCACCCCAGGCGCTGCGGCTGTACGAGACGAAGGGGCTGGTCGAGCCCGCGCGCACGGTCGGCGGCACCCGCCGCTACAGCGAGCTGGACCTGGCGCGGATCCGCCGGATCGGCCAGCTGCTCGGTGCCGGGCTCAACCTGGCCGGCATCGCGCTGGTGCTGGAGCTGGAGACCGAGAACGCCACGCTGCGCGCCGAGCTGGACCGCCACGGCGGCCAGCCGCCTGAGCCGGATCCCGTTCCCTAGATCCGGCTGAGCACAACCTGCACCACATCAATGAACTTCCGCTCCGGCACGACGGCCGGCGCGGCGAAGACGACCGTGCGGGTCCCCGCCGCACGGCCGGTCATCCTAGGGCCACGCCCGGCCCAGGACTCCACGGACCGCGATGCCGGCCTCGTTGCGGCCGGGTCAGGCAGGCAGATGATCAGGTGACCAGTGCTCGAAGCACGATACCCGGTCGAGCACCGTTTCCCAGAAGTCACGAAGCAGCGTCAGCGCATGTGAGAGGTCGTTCGATGTCTCGGTGAGCGGCTGCGCGAGCCGGGGGTACTCGGTGTGCCACTGTGGTGGCGGGTCTGGGATTGTGGTCGGGCACGGGTGGGTGGCTCGGACGGTGAAGACGTGGCGTAACGCCCGGACTAAGGCTACATCGGGTAAGAGGCCGTCCTCGATCAGCAGGACCAGGTCGAGCAGATCCTTGACTCGCGTGTTGGGCCGGTCGCCATAGTCGCGGGTCAATGCGTGGAGCTTCTCGGCAAAGTGCTGGTGGGGCTCAACGGCTTCGATGGACCGGGCCGGGATGCCGGCGAACCACAGGGAGCCGGGAAGCTCCAGCTGCGCGGTGGCCCCTAACTCCTCGCCCCGGGCTGCCACATCCAGCCGGACGCCGCCGAACGTCTTGCCGGCGAGCCAGGCGTCCACCGAGAACCGCCATGCGCCTCGGCTGCCGGCATCCTGGTCCGGCCCATTCGGCCCGCCAACCCGGAAGGAGAAACAGTCCCGGTCGGGGTCTTCGGCCAGCGCGTCGGTGAGCAACCCCAGGATCGACGGACCGTCCGCTGCACCATCGACGAGGGCGACGTCCAGATCCTTCGTCGCCCTCGCCCGGTCCCGCAGGCGGAACTCCAGGGCGGCGCCGCCTTTCAAGATCCACTGCGTCCCGACGTCGTGGGCCAGGCGCACGGCGAGCCGGTCGAAAACCACCCTGCGCTGCAGCCGGCCAAGACAGCTCCCGGTACATCCCGACTCCTGCTTGAGCCGGTCCTCCAGCGCCCGCCGCAGGTCGACCGCGGTCTTGTACCGCATCACTCGGCCCGCGCATGCAGCGCCCGCTCGATGGCGAGCCCGGCCCGTGGACCGAACCCCTGGGCCGCGTGGAGCAGCCGCCGGCGGCTTGCCCCACCCCGGCCGAGCAACTCGGTGACCGCTACGTCGATCACGTCCTGATCCCCCTCGGTCGCTGCCGTCTCGACTACGCTGCGTAGTGGAGTTGTAACACGAAATCCTTCGCGCTGCTCTATCTCTCCACCGGCAAGGTCGGCGCGATGCAGCACGACAGCCGTGTCCTTCTGCCGAAACCCGAACGGCACTGTGAGATGAATCTCAGCCGGATTCGCGCTGCCAAGATCGTGGAAGGCGAGCGCGCTGACATGGGATACGACAGCCCGGCCCCGGCTCCACAAAGACCAGCGCACGAAGCGGTCGGACTCTTCGCCCGGAAGATCCAGGTACTCCCGGAAGCGGTAGATGCCCCGGTCGGCCTGCAACCAGTTGCCGCGCTGCTTATGGAACCGCTGGGCCTGGTAGGAGTAGCCGGCCGCCAACGCGTCGGCGGCAGTGAAGTAGCCACGCTGACCTGCGGCAAGGCGCCAGAGTCGGTCCCGCGGCCCCCGCTCCTCAAGCACGGCCATACCCTAGCTTACCGACTAGTAACATCAAGGTAGCCTTTAGCATCGTGCCGGCTTCTACCGAACTAAAGTTTCGATGTAGCTGCCGGTATGGAACAGGCCCCCTGGAGCGTCATGAGCCAGCGCATTGTGAGCAGGCACACAGTGAGCAGGCACACAGTGAGCAGGCACACAGCGAGCCGCGGTCAGCCGGCGAGGTGGCCCCAGCGCGGGGCGAGCTCGTCCCAGGTGCCGCGGGCCACCGCCCGGCCGGCGATCAGCACCACCACCTGGTCGGCCTGGGCCAGGGCCGCCCGCTTGGAGGTCGAGCCGACCACCGTCACCCCGTGCCGGCGCAGCGCCCGCCACAGCTCCAGCTCGGTGGTGACATCGAGCGCGGACGACACGTCGTCGGCGATCAGCAGCTCGGTGCGCGGCGCCAGCGCCCGGGCCAGGGCCAGCCGCTGCAGCTGGCCGCCGGACAGCCGGGTGCCCTTGTGCCCGATCAGCAGCCCGAGGCCGGCGTCGGCGGCCGCCAGGTCATGCTCCAGCTGCGCCGTCGACACCGCGCTCGCGGCGTCCACGTCGTGCCCGAGCATGATGTTGTCGCTGACCGTGCCGGACAGCACCCGCGGCAGCTGGGCGACGTAGCCGACCTGGTTGGGTCGCAGGAACAGCTCCGGCGCGGTGACCGGCTGCCCGTTCCAGCGCAGCGCTCCGGTGTGGTGGACGATCCCGGCGAGGGCCCGCAGCAGCGACGACTTGCCCGCGCCGACCGGGCCGACCACCAGCACCAGCTGCCCGCGCTCGACGGTCAGCGCGACGTCCCCGACACCGACCGTGCCGTCCTCGTGGACCGCGCTGAACCCGACCAGGTCCAGCCGGCGCAGCGGGTTGCGCGGCGCCGTGGCGGGCGCCGGGGCCGTCCCGGCCGACAGGTCCACCCCGGGCACCGCCGCCGAGTACGCGGCCACCCCGGACATGGCCGCCGTCCGCCGCGTCCACACCCGGGCCGAGGGCAGCTGCGAGACCAGGGACGCCGTGGTCCAGGCGAACCACCGGGCCGCGCCCAGCGTCGAGACGGCCACCAGGGTGGCCCCCGCCGACAGCCCGCCGGCCAGGTACAGCGCCCACACCCCGATCGGCAGCAGCCCGCTGAGCATCGACGGCGTGGACCGGGCCCACACCTGCACCGCGATCTCCCGCCGCTGCCGGTCGCTGCGCACGGCGTCGAGCCGGGCCAGGTGCGCCAGCACCGGGCGGGTCGCCGCGGCGAGCTTCACCGTCCGGGCCGCCGACAGCGACGACACCAGCGCCGTGGCGAACGCGGCACGGGCCGCGACCGTCCGCCGCGCCGCCCGCTCCAGCAGCGGCCCGAACCCGATCGCGGCCAGCCCGGAGACCACCATCGTCGCCAGGAAGAACAGCCCCGGCACCACCGTCCCGGACACCAGGGTCATCGAGACCAGCACGACGAACGCGATGGACTGGTCGATCACGTTGTCGGCGAGGTTCACGACCCGCTCGGTGTCCCCGCCCTGGGCGACGACCTCGGCCGGGGTGTGCGCGCTGACCCGGCGCGGCCCGGTCTGGCCGTGCACCAGCCGCAGGCTGATCCGCAGCATCTGCCGGACCCACCACTCGGGGTACCACTTGCCCGTGAAGTACGGCATCGGCAAGGCGACCAGCAGGCCCGCCACGATCCCGGCGACCGGCCAGAACAGCCCGCCCGTGCCGTCCACCACATCGGCCCACAGCCATGGCAGCACGGCGCCTTCCAGGCCGAGCAGGACCATCCCCATGAACAGCACCACCGCGGCGAGCCCGAACCGCGGGTCGTTGGTGGTCAGCCGGACGATCTCCGGCAGCGTCCGCGCCGGGGCCGGCGGCGGCAGCGGCGGCGGCTCCGCCTTCGCCGGGACGGCGAGCCTGGCATCGGCGCCAGCCGGACTGCCCGGGTCGGCGGAGTCTCCCGGCGGCCACGCCCCACCGTCGAGCTCAGACTCGAGATCGCCGCTGGGGTCCGGATCGGCCAGCGCGAGCCCGCCTCCCCCGCCGACCCCGGTCGCGATCCGCCGCTGGGCCCCTGCGGCCTGGCTGCTGGCCAGCAGCTGGGCGAACCGCCGGGACTCCCGCAGCGGCCCCGCCTCGACCACCTCGCCGTCGGCCAGCACCACGACCTCGTCACAGCGACGCACCGACGACAGCCGGTGGGCGACCACGATCCCGATCCGGCCGCGCA
>JBKOWA010000099.1:0-1650 GCA_046724155.1 Actinomycetota bacterium | reverse complement strand
CAGGGCCTCGTCATGATCGCTTAGGGTTTGCGATCTTGGACGGTGAGTAGTTGTTCGAGGGGTCCTGTTCGACGTAGGTGATCATGTTCTGGTGGGTGAGTGTGGGGTGGACTGCGATGGCGGTCGGGCGTGGGCCGGTGGCTGTTGCAATGGGTGCGATGTTTGGGTTTTGTGAGCCGTCAACACCGTGTTGAAGCGCGGCGCGAACGGGCGAGGTAGCCGGCGATGTTCATGGGCCGGGGCGGTACCTGGGCCGGGAATGGCTAGGAGGGTACTGCTCCGCCGTTAACCGCTCACATTCACGCCCAGGCGCCGGCATTTCTTGGATTGGTTCTTGCCGCGCGGCGTGTCGTTGTATAGGGGTGACCTTCTGTCTGGAAGGGTGTGAGTTGCGAGCCAACACCACCAGAACAGAAGGGCACCCGATGTCAGTATCGCACGCCGCCGAGGGCCTGTCGAACACGACTGCTTGTGAAGGTGAGCGGAACTGCGTGGGGCTGTTGGAGATGCTGGGTCGGCTGGCGGATCCGCGGAGCCCGCAGGGCAGGATACACGAGTTGGTGTTCGTGCTGGGGTGCGCGGTGGTTGCGACGTTAGCGGGTGCTCGCTGCTACCAGGAACTCGGCCGGCAGGTCGCGGATTTTGATCAGTCGTTGTTGAAGAAGCTGGGCGCGAGTTGGAACTACTTCGAGGGCAAGTACGACGCACCGAGCGAGGCGACGTTGCGGCGGGTGCTGCAGCGCATCGACGCGGCCGCGTTGGACCGGCTGGTCGGGGCATGGCTGGCCGAGCGGGTCCGCCGCGACGCCGCCGGGCTGCTGGTCATCGCGGTAGACGGCAAGGTCCTGCGCGGATCCTGGACCGACACCAACGACAAGGTCACCCTGTTCTCCGCGATGGTCCACGTCCCGGCGGTGACCATCGCCCAGGTCAAGGTGCCCGACGGCACGAACGAGATCACCCAGGTCAAAGAGCTACTGGACAATGTCACAGACGCCCCCCACGGGCGGGTGGTCGTTACTCTCGATGCCGCGCATACACAACACGAAACAGCGGAGTACATCGCCGGTGAACGCGGGTTCGACTACATCATGACCGTCAAAGGCAACCAGCCCACCCTACAGAAAGAACTCTGGGACAGGTGCCTGCCGCTGCTGGCCGGCGAACCGCACCACTTCGTCGCCGAACGCGGTCACGGCCGGATCAAACACTGGTCTACCTGGACAACCAACGCCGACGGCATCGACCTCCCCCACGCCGCGCAGATCGCCTGCATCCGCCGGGACGTCTTCGACCTCGACGAGGTACGGATCAGCAAGGAATTCGCCCTGATCCTCACCAACGCACCCGCCGACCGGACCGGCCCAGCCGACATACACACCCACACACGCGGACACTGGGGCGTAGAAAACAAAAACCACTACGTACGAGACACCACCTGGCGAGAAGACCACCACCAAGCCTGGACCAAAAACGGACCGTACTCCATGGCCATCCTCCGGAACCTCGCCCTCGGACTCTTCCGCCTCAACGACATCCACAAGATCAAAGAAGCGACCGAACGCATCTGCTGGGACCGGAACCGAGCCCTCCCCCTCCTAGCCACCTAAAGTAACGATCATGACAGAGAGTGATCATGACGAGGCCCTG
>JBKOWA010000531.1:0-2295 GCA_046724155.1 Actinomycetota bacterium | reverse complement strand
CCGGCGGGGAGACGGAACCAGCCAGAGCGCCGGCTCTGCCGGAGCCGCCCGGTCGGCCGACACCACCAGCCTGGTCGGCGCCGCCGGGTCGGCCGGCACCGGCCGCGGCTCGGCGGACCGGAGCGCGCGCCGCGCCCGGAGCGGGATGGGCACCGCGAGCGGCTCGTCCGGTGCGTCGCGGGGCCCGGGGAACGGGATGACCACCGCCTCGCCCGGACGCTGCGGCGAGGGCATGATGGTAGGCGGCAAGGTCGGAGCGACGGACATCGTGACCTCCTTTCGACCGAACGTCAGTTCGATCGAACGTTTGTACGGTGTCTATCAAGGGGGTCCGACAAAAAACGAGAACAGCCCCGGCGTGTCGCTCGAACACGTGTTTGAAACCGTCACAGGGCCACGCTAGCTTCGCCGTGGATCATCCGGACGGGGCAGGGAGGGCATCGTGGCGGCAGAGGTACCCAAGCGACGCGGACCCGGTCGGCCGCGCGGCAGCACCGTCCGGGAGATGCCGGACGGTACGACCGACGGTTCCGGGCTGACTGCCCGCCAGCGGCTCATCCTCGAGGTCATCAAGGCGTCGGTGGACCGGCGGGGCTACCCGCCGAGCGTCCGCGAGATCGGCGAGGCGGTCGGGCTGCTGTCGACCTCCAGCGTCGCGCACCAGCTCGCCGCCCTGCAGAAGAAGGGCTACCTCCGCCGCGATCCCAACCGGCCGCGCGCGGTTGACGTGCGGATGCCGGAGCCGGAGGAGCCGTCCACCTCCGCCGAGGAGGTCGCCGAGCACCCCACCCCGACCTACGTCCCGCTCGTCGGGCAGATCGCCGCCGGCCAGCCCATCCTGGCCGAGGAGGCGGTGGAGGCGGTCTTCCCGCTGCCCCGCGAGCTGGTCGGCGACGGCACGCTGTTCCTGCTCAAGGTCACCGGCGACTCGATGATCGAGGCCGCGATCGCCGATGGCGACTGGGTGGTGGTCCGCCAGCAGCCGGTCGCCGAGAACGGCGACATCGTCGCCGCGATGATCGAGGGTGAGGCGACGGTGAAGACGTTCCGCCGCCGCGACGGCCACCTCTGGCTGATCCCGCACAACCCGGTCTACCCGCCGATCCTCGCCGATGACGCCACGATCCTCGGCCGGGTGGTCGCCCTGCTGCGCAAACTCTGACCGGGCAAGCTCTCTGACCCGGGGCAAGCTCTGGCCCGGCAGGCCGGGAGCACCTCGCCCGGCCGGTTCCCGGTGGCACGCGATCCCGGCCGGCACGGGGGTGCCTTGGCGCCGTGCCGCGGGCCGGGCGAGCCTTAACACACAGGCTCACGTGCCCACCGGGTTCACCGCTCGGGGGTCAGCTGCGGCGGGCGCGGGAGGCGATCTTGCCGCCACCCCAGACCAGGACCGCGGCCACTGCGAGCGCCACCGCGAGCGCCCCGAAGGCGTCGAACCAGTTGCTGCGCGCCTTGTCCCCACCGGACGCTGCAGACCCGCCGGCCGGTCCAGCGCCGGTGGCCTTCGGAGACGGTGAGGCGGCCGGCGGGGCGAGGGGCTGCCCCAGGTCGCCGAGCGCCACCATGTGCACCGCGGCCGGTCTCCCCTCAGTGCTGGTCAGCAGGCTGCGCCCGTCGGGTGAGAACGCGATCGCCTCGCCCTGGGGGGTGGCCGGCAGCGGGATCCTGGTCGGGTGGCCGGAAGCCAGCGCCCTGGCCACGTCCCCGTCGTCAGCCCGCCAGAGATACGCGTCGGTGTAGGTGCGCAGGACCACCCGGGTGCCGTCCGGCGAGACAGCCCCGCCGGTCACCAGCACCTGGCCGACCGTCCCCACCGGCCCACCCGGCGTGCCCGTCGGGAGGAAGAGCAGGTCGGCCACCCGGCGCAGCGGCGTCGGCCGGCTCGTCGAGGGCGTGCCCGCCGGGGTGTAGACCCCGCTGTTCCCCAGCGGCTCCTTGGTCACGATGAACTGCCGGCCGGCCCGGTCCAGCAGCAGCGCCTCGGCGTCGTGCGGCCCGTCCGGGTAGGTGAACCGGTAGATCCGGCCGGTGCCCGCCTCGGTCAGCAGCTCGATCGCCACCGTGCGCCGGTTGTGGTCGTTGTCGCCCACGTCGGCCAGCCACAGCGTGCCGTCCGCGGACCTGGCCAGGTCCACCACGTCGTAGGGGTCGATCGGCGCGGTGATCGTGCGGACCACCCGGCAGGCGGTGGCACCGCCGGCCCGCACCGGAGCGGCCAGCACGTACACCTGCAGCCGACGACCGCCGTCGTTCACCGTGTAGAGGTGGCCGCCGGCCGCGACCAGGCCGCTGGAC
>JBKOWA010000501.1:0-5631 GCA_046724155.1 Actinomycetota bacterium | reverse complement strand
GGGTTACCCTGGTCTGGGCCTCGACCTTCAAGCTGGTCGGCGAGGGGGACAAGACCGCGCAGGCGCGCAAGGTCGGCAGCCTGCTGGCCGAGCGGGCCAGGGCGGCCGGGATCACCCGCGTGGTCTTCGACCGCGGCGGGTACCAGTACCACGGCCGGGTGGCCGCGCTGGCCGACGCCGCCCGCGAGGGGGGGCTGGAGTTTTGAACACCGCAACCGACACGAAGGAAGGGACCGCCTGATGCCTGGACAGCAGCGCCGCGGCGGCGGAGGCGACCGCGAGCGCCGCGACCGGCGGGACGGCGGTCGGGGTGGGGCGGCGGCCGAGAAGACGCCGCACCTGGAGCGGGTCGTCGCCATCAACCGGGTCGCCAAGGTCGTCAAGGGCGGTCGCCGGTTCAGCTTCACCGCGCTGGTCGTGGTCGGCGACGGGGACGGCACCGTCGGCGTCGGCTACGGCAAGGCCAAGGAGGTGCCCTCGGCCATCGCCAAGGGTGTCGAGGAGGCCAAGAAGCACTTCTTCAAGGTGCCGCGCATCGGCACCACGATCCCGCATCCGATCACCGGGGAGGCCGCCGCGGGCGTGGTGCTGCTCAAGCCGGCCAGTGCCGGTACCGGCGTGATCGCCGGCGGGCCGGTGCGGGCCGTGCTGGAGTGCGCGGGGGTGCACGACGTGCTGTCCAAGAGCCTCGGCTCGGACAACCCGATCAACATCGTGCACGCCACCGTGGCGGCCCTCAAGGGGCTCGTCCGGCCGGAGGAGATCGCCGCCAAGCGCGGTCTGCCGCTGGAGGACGTGGCGCCGGCCGGGTTGCTCCGGGCGCGCGCCGCCGGGCAGGGGGTGTGAGATGGCCCGGCTGAAGGTCACCCAGACCCGCTCGGCCATCGGTGCCAAGCGGAACCAGCGGGAGACGCTGCGGTCGCTCGGCCTCAAGCGGATCCGGGACGTCGTGGTCAAGGAAGACCGGCCGGAGATCCGCGGCATGCTGCAGAAGGTGCCGCACATGGTCTCGGTCGAGGAGGTCGAGTAACCCGTGACGATCAAGATCCATCACCTGCGGCCGGCCCCCGGCTCGCACATCAAGAAGACCCGGGTGGGCCGCGGTGACGGTTCCAAGGGCAAGACCGCGGGCCGCGGCACCAAGGGAACGAAGGCGCGGCACAACGTCTCGCCGGCGTTCGAGGGCGGCGGGATCCCGCTCCACATGCGGCTGCCCAAGCTGAAGGGCTTCCGCAACCGGTTCCGGGTCGAGTACCAGGTCGTGAACGTGGAGCGGCTCGGCGAGCTGTTCCCGGACGGCGGTGCCGTCGACCCGGACACGATGGTGGCGGCCGGTGTGGTACGCAAGGGCGCCCCGGTCAAGGTGCTCGGCTCGGGCGAGCTGGGTGACGTCGCACTGCAGGTGAGCGCGCATGCGTTCTCCGCAAGCGCACGCGAGAAGATCACCGCAGCTGGGGGTACTGTGACCGAGCTGTAGCCCGTATGGTCGAATGGGCTCGGCCCCAGTTCTGGGTGCCGGGCCCGTTGGCTGTTACAGTCGCAACCTGCGGGTTGGGCACCGCGGCTGGCCGTCGTGCCCGGTAGCCGGCAGACCGCTGGACGAACCGGGCGTCCCGAACGCCCACAAAACCCCCGGACCGGGTGCCCCGGTCCTTGCGTTCCGCAGGAGGATCCGTGCTTTCCGCGTTCGCATCGGCGTTCCGGACGCCAGACCTCCGCAAGAAGCTGCTCTTCTCCCTCGGCATCATCGCGGTGTACCGGCTGGGTGCCACGGTGCCCACCCCCGGCGTGTCGACCAAGAACATCAACGAGTGCATCAAGATCGTCAACAGCGGCGCCACCAAGGACCTGTACAGCCTGGTCAACCTGTTCAGCGGTGGTGCCCTGCTGAAGCTGTCGGTGTTCGCGCTGGGCATCATGCCGTACATCACGGCGAGCATCATCATCCAGCTGCTCACCGTGGTGATCCCGCGGTTCGAGCAGCTGCGCAAGGAGGGCCAGGCCGGGCAGCAGAAGCTGACCCAGTACACCCGGTACCTGACGATCGGGCTGGCCGTCCTGCAGTCCACCGGCATCATCGCGCTGGCCAAGAACGGCAACCTGTTCCAGGGCTGCACCAAGCCGATCATCATCGACCAGTCGATCTCCCACCTGACCGTGATGGTGATCACGATGACGGCGGGCACCGCGGTGATCATGTGGCTGGGCGAGCTGATCACCGACCGTGGCATCGGCAACGGCATGTCGGTGCTGATCTTCACCTCGATCGCGGCCCGCATCCCGGCCGAGGGTGGCAACCTGATGCGCAACGGCGGCGGGTTCGCGTTCTTCCTGATCTGCGTGCTGGGCTTCGCGATCATCGCGGCCGTGGTGTTCGTTGAGCAGGCGCAACGGCGGATCCCGGTGCAGTACGCCAAGCGGATGGTCGGCCGGCGGATGTACGGCGGCACCTCGACCTACCTGCCGCTGAAGGTCAACCAGGCCGGCGTCATCCCGGTGATCTTCGCCTCCTCGCTGCTCTACCTGCCGCAGCTGATCAGCAGCCTGTCCAGCTCGACCCCGACCAGCTGGTGGCGGCGGTTCATCGCCAACGACCTGGTCAACCAGGGCAACTGGATACATATCCTCTCGTACTTCGCGTTAATCATCTTCTTCACGTACTTCTACGTATCCATCACCTTCAACCCTGAGGAGAGGGCAGAGGACATGAAGAAGTACGGCGGGTTCATCCCGGGCATCAGGCCCGGCCGGCCCACCGCGGAGTACCTGACATTCGTGCTGTCACGCATCACGCTGCCTGGCTCCCTGTACCTGGCCACCGTCGCGGTGCTGCCGAACTTCTTCTTCTCCTTCACCAACGGCAACAACCAGAACTTCCCGTTCGGCGGCACCGCGGTGCTGATCATGGTGGGCGTGGGGCTGGACACGGTGAAGCAGATCGAGAGCCAGCTCATGCAGCGCAACTACGAGGGGTTCCTGCGGTAGTGCGACTCGTACTCGTCGGCCCGCCAGGGGCGGGAAAGGGGACGCAGGCGCAGTTCATCGCTGCGTACTTCGCGATCCCCAAGATCTCAACGGGCGACATCTTCCGGGCGAACGTGAGCCAGGGCACCGAGCTCGGGATGGCCGCCAAGCGCTACATGGACGCCGGCGACCTGGTCCCGGACGCCGTCACCATCGCGATGGTCCGGGGTCGGCTGAAGGAAGACGACGCCAGCGACGGGTTCCTGCTCGATGGCTTCCCGCGCAATGTGCCACAGGCCGAGACACTGGACGCCATGCTGGCCGAGTTCGGCATCAAGCTGGACGTGGTGCTGGAGCTGGTGGTGGATGACGAGGAGGTCATCCGCCGGCTGTCCGGCCGCCGCACCTGCCGGACCTGTGGCCATATCTGGCACGTGGACTTCGAGCCACCGGACAAGGACGGCATCTGCGACGACTGCGGCGGCGGCCTGTTCCAGCGTGACGACGACCGGCCCGAGACGATCCGGCACCGGCTGGACGTGTACGCCGAGCAGACCGCCCCCCTGGTCGCGTTCTACGCCGACCGCGGCATCCTGATCGGCATCGACGCGACCGGCCTGGTGGAGGACATCACCGATCGGGCTATCGACGCGCTACGCCACGTCGACGGTTGACGTCGTAGTGTCGGCACAGGCCGGCGCCGGCTGGTGGAGGTGGCAGTACCGGATGATCCAGATCAAGACCGAGGGTGAGATCGCGCGGATGCGTGAGGCCGGCCTCGTCGTGTGCCGGACGCTACAGCGGCTGCGCGCGGCGGTGCGGCCCGGCATCTCCACCGCCGACCTGGATGACGTCGCGCGGGACTCGATCCGCGCCGAGGGAGCCACGCCGTCCTTCCTGGACTACCGCGGTTTCCCGGCGCACATCTGCACCTCGGTGAACGAGGAGGTGGTGCACGGCATCCCGCGCCGGGACAAGGTGCTGCGCGAGGGTGACGTGCTGTCCATCGACTGCGGCGCGATCGTCGATGGCTGGCACGGCGACTCCGCGATCACGGTCGGGGTCGGCGAGGTCGACCCGCCGTACGCGGAGCTGATGCGGGTGTGCGAGGAGTCGATGTGGGCGGGCTTCGCCGCGGCGCTGCCCGGCGGCAAGCTGACCGACATCAGCCACGCGGTGGAGCGCTCGGTCCGCGCCGCCGGCAGCTACGGCATCGTGGACCACTACGGCGGGCACGGCATCGGCACCGAGATGCATCAGGAGCCGCACGTGCTGAACTACGGGCGGCCGGGGCGCGGCCCGCGGCTGGTGCCCGGGCTCTGCCTGGCGATCGAGCCGATGATCACGATGGCCGGCGCCGCCACCCGTGAGCTGGCCGACGGGTGGACGGTGGTCACCGTGGACGGCTCATACGCGGCGCATTTCGAGCACACCATGGCCATCACCCCGGACGGCCCCTGGGTGCTGACCGCGGAGGACGGCGGGGCGGCCAAGCTGGCCGAGTACGGCGTGACCGCCGCAGTACGCACCGCCTGAGCCGCCTGAGCTGGTGGGGGCGCGGATTCCCCCGTTGCGGACGGCGCCCGTCCGCCGGCCTGCGAGCTACTGTGGTTGACGTGGCAGCATCGGAGAATGCGGGGGGCGGCGCGTCGCCGCGGGACGCGCTGCGGGCCGGCAATGCGGAGCGTGAGCAGGTCGTCCAGCGGCTGAACAGGGCGTTCGGCGAGGGTCGGCTGGACATGTCCGAACTGGAGGAGCGGGTCACGCAGGCGTACGCGGCGAAGACGCTCGGCGACCTCCGGCCGCTCACCGCGGACCTGCCGCCCGAGGTGGGCCGCGATGCGGTCGCGCCCGCGCCGCCGCCGGTGCCGCTGAACCGGCCGGCCACCGTGCAGGACATCAAGCAGGTGGCCCTCGACCTGGCCGCCTCCCAGCTGAGCGCCAAGCTGGAGCGGGACCGCGAGCGGATGGCGCGCCGGCAGCAGCGGTACGAGCACCAGCAGCGGCGGTACGAGCGGCAGCAACGCCGCGACCTGGTCCGCCAGCTGTCCGACAGCCACCCGGTGGCCGTCTGGGCGACCGTGAGCCTGGTCTGCTTCGTGATCTGGCTGATCACGATGGTGGTGACCTGGGGCTGGGCGTCCCCGTGGTTCCTCTGGGTGGCCGGCCCCTGGGGCGCGGTGCTGCTGGGCCGCCACCTCGGTACCCGCGGCCGCCGCCCCTCCGGCTGACCGGTCCACCGGTCACTCAGGCAGGATTTCGAGGAACCGACCGTCGGCGGTGCGCAGGATGGAGAAGTGCCGGCGGTCGAGGGTCGCCACCTTCGTCTCGTTCAGGGTCTGGCACGTGACGAACACCGCCGCGTCCACCAGACCGAGCCTGACGTCCGGGTACCGGGCTTGCAGCCGGGCGGACTCCAGTAGTTCGTTCTCGTCCAGGTCGTAGATCCTGAACCCGCCAGCGACGGCCGCTTCCACGAATGTCAGCCAGCTTGCGACGGAGGAGAATTTCCGGACCCAGTAGTCGAGCTCGACCAGCACCGGAGCCGGGAGCACAAGGTCTTCATTGGTCTGTTCGAGCAGGCGAGCGCAGCGTTTGTGATCCGGATCGGAGCTGTCGAGCGCCGCGTAAAGGACGCCGGTGTCTACGACGAGCGCCACGCTGCGT
>JBKOWA010000001.1:0-2407 GCA_046724155.1 Actinomycetota bacterium | reverse complement strand
GTGTTCTCGGTGCTGGCCGGCACCGGCATCGCGGCTCTGGCCAGCGCCCGGGCCGGCCTGCGCACGCTGCGCGAGCTGTCCGACGAGCTGCACGCCGGGCTGGACGCGGGCGGCGCGCCCCAGCACGGACCTGGCCGATGCGCTCGCCGCGCTGCGCGAGGCGGAAGCCGACCAGCGGGTGGCCGAGGCGCAGCTGTCCGAGGTGGTCTCCCGGGTCGGGGAGCTGGGCCGGGAGCTCGCCGAGCTGGCCCCGGGGCGGCGGCTCTATGCGTTCCTGGCAGACCGGGCGCACGGCGACTCCTACACCCGCAACCTCGGGCTTGTCTCGACCATCCGCAAGGACCTCCAGCAGCTCGTCGCGCTGATGGCCGAGCGGCGGGCGAACCCGGATGCCGGTGGCGCTCGACCCGCTCGTCGCAACCCCCCGCGAAGCCAAGCGGCTGGTCAACCTGTACCGGATGCTGCGCGCCACGCGGGACCTGTCGCCGGCATCCCGGTTCCTCGGCGGAGACGGGCAGCCGGGCGAGTACCAGGCGGTCGTGGTGCTGCTCGGCCTGCTCACCGCGCATGCCCGGCTGCTCGGCAAGGCGCTCGACACGCCACCGGACCCGCAGCACGGGATCGCCGGCGGGCTGGCGCACCGCTCCCCGGACACCCCCTGGCCGGACTTCGTCGCGGACTTCGAGCCGCACATCTCACCGGAGACCCCGGCCAACCGGATCATCGGCCCACTCCCCCGGCACGAGACCCAGGAGTGGGTACGGCTGCACCGCGGACTCGTCCACGTCTCGGCGGCCGTGACCCTCCCCGACGTGTCATGCCTGCAGCTGTGGGCGCCGCGGATCCGCCGGTTCTCCTACGTACTGGCGCCCCGACTCCAGCCCTGAAACTGGCCATAATGCCGCGCCGTGGCAGCGCAGCCGATCCGGCGGACGGGCGCGATCGGACCGCCGCCTTCACCTCGCGAAAGTGGAGTCGGTCAGGCATAACAACGCGGGCCACCGTGGCGGCGGTACGGGCTTGACAGCAGGAAGCGGGAGCTGCACGGGCTCAACGGTCGGGACGCTCATCGGTGCCGAGCCGGTGGCGCCGACGGCATCGGCAGGGTAGACAGGCATCGGCAAAGTTTCTTGAGCGTGACTCCGATTCGGGGAGGACGGATGAGAGTTCGGGTTCTTGCGGTGGGAGTTACGACGGCAGCCGTCGTGGTCTCGATGTCCACGTTCGGAGCCGGTCCGACCCTGGCTTCGACGGGGAGCGGTGCGGCGTCCTACCTGGTCGTGTTCAAGGACGGGCAGACCAGTGCCGGCATCGACGCGGTGCACGCGTCGGGCGGCCAGGTGAGCGCTCTCAGCAAGGTTGGTGTCGCCACGGTCGTCTCGTCGAACGCGACCTTCGGCGAGCAGTTACAGGCATCCGGCGCGGTCGACGGGGTGGCTCAGAACGCCGGCTTCGCGCAGTCGGCGACGCAGGCTGCACCGCCGCCTCCCGGTACCCATACCGTCGCAGATGAGGCGGCGGCGTGCGCGTCGCTCTACAGCGTCCCGGTCACGGTCGGGCCGGATCCGCTCGGCCCGTGCCAGTGGGACATGCGGATCATCGGTGCCTCGCCGAGCGGCTCCTACGCCGTCAACCAGGGTGCCGGGGCCAGGATCGGCGACCTCGACACCGGGATCGACCTCGGTCATCCCGACCTCGTCGGCAACCTCGACGTCGCCGAGTCGTGCTCGTTCATCTACGCCTCCACGCCGACCTCGGACCCGAGTGAGCAGGTCACCCCGGGCGACTGCTCGAACAAGGCGGCGGTCCAGGACCTGAACGGGCACGGCACGCACACGGCGGGCATCACGGCCGCTGCGATCAACGGCATCGGGACCGCCGGTGTCGCGCCGCGAGCCACGATCGTGGCGCTGAAAGCCGGCACCGTGGAGGGGTTCTTCTTCACCCAGTCGGTCGTGGACGGGCTCGTCTACGCCGGTGACCACGGGCTCGACGTGGTCAACATGAGCTTCTTCGCCGACCCGTGGTTGTTCAACTGCCGTAACGACGCGGAGCAGCGGGCGATCGTCCAGGCGATCTCCCGGGCCGCGCGGTACGCGCAGCACCGCGGGGTCGTGCTCGTCGCCGCGGCGGGCAACGACGGCATCGACCTCAACCACCCGACGGTGGACGAGATCAGCCCGGACTACCCGCCTGGCGCGGCGGTGACCCGCCCGGTGAACAACAGCTGCGTCGTCATGCCGACCGAGATACCCGGAGTCGTGGTGGTCTCGGCGACCGGCGCGGCGAACCTGCTCGCCTGGTACTCCAGCTACGGCAACATCGTCGACGTGACCGCGCCGGGCGGCTCACGGTTCCAGACACCCACGTTCGACTCCGCCCGCGGTCGGGTGCTCTCGCCGTACTC
>JBKOWA010000217.1:0-3581 GCA_046724155.1 Actinomycetota bacterium | reverse complement strand
GGGCAGCCCAGAGCCGGACCCGTCCGTGGTGAACAGCGCGGGGCCAGACCTTGCCGCGTCGGCGGCCGGACCGACCAGGCGAGCCCCGCTGGGTGCCCTGCTGGGCGCGCGCAGCGGCGACAAGGGCGGCACCGCGAACCTCGGCGTGTGGGCCCGCACCGGCGCGGCGTATGACTGGCTGGTGCACACCCTGACCCCGCAGGCGCTGCGCGCGCTGCTGCCGGAGGCGGCGGAGCTGGACGTGCGGCGGTACCTGCTGCCCAACCTGCGCGCGGTCAACTTCGTGCTGCCCGGGCTGCTCGGCGAGGGGGTGGCGTCCTCGGTCCGGTTCGACCCGCAGGCCAAGGGGCTGGGGGAGTGGCTGCGCTCCCGGCACGTGGACATCCCGGTCGCGCTGCTCGACCAGACGGGCGGGCAGGCGCGATGACTGACCCGTGGCGGACGCCGGAGCGGGACGCGCTGCGGCAGACCATCCGCAAGTTCGTCGAGGCGGAGATCCTGCCGTACCAGGACGGGTGGGAGCGGGCCGGCGAGCTGCCCCGCGAGCTGCACCGCAAGGCCGCGGCGATCGGGCTGCTCGGCCTCGGCTTCCCCGAGGAGGTCGGCGGCAGCGGCGGCGACGTGCTGGACGTCGTCACCGCCAGCGAGGAGCTGCTGTACGCCGGGGCCTCCGGCGGCGTGCTGGCCGGGCTGCTCACCCACCGCATCGCGGTGCCGCACCTGGTCACGGCCGGCGACCCGGCGCAGCTCGACCGCTGGGTGCGCCCCACGCTGGCCGGCGAGCTGGTCGGGGCACTGGCCATCACCGAGCCGGACGGCGGTTCCGACGTCGGCGCGCTGCGCACCTCCGCGCGGCGCCCGCCCGGCGCGGACCACTACCTGGTCAACGGCGCCAAGACGTTCATCACCTCGGGCAGCCGGGCGGACTTCGTGACGGCGGCGGTGCGCACCGGCGAGCCGGGCGCGCGGGGCGTGTCGCTGCTGGTGATCGAGCGCGGCACGCCCGGGTTCACGGTGACCCGGCGGCTGGACAAGATGGGCTGGCAGGCCTCGGACACCGCCGAGCTGGCGTTCGTGGACGCAGCCGTCCCGGCCGCGAACCTGGTCGGCGCCGAGAACGACGGGTTCGCCCAGCTTGCGCGCCACTTCGTCGGCGAGCGGCTGGGCCTGGCCGTCCAGGGGTACGCCGCCGCGCAGCGCTGCCTGGACCTGACCGTGGCCTGGTGCCGGGCCCGGCAGACGTTCGGCCGGCCGCTGATCTCCCGGCAGCTCGTCCAGCACACCCTGGTGGAGATGGCTCGGCAGATTGACGTAGCCCGGGTGTATACCCGAGACGTCGCGGTGCGGCACACCGCCGGGGCGGATCTGGTGGCCGAGGTCTGCCTGGCCAAGAACACCGCGACGAAGGCCGGCGACTTCGTGGTGGACCGGGCGGTGCAGCTGCACGGCGGGCTGGGCTACATGCGGGAGGCCGAGGTGGAGCGGCAGTACCGGGACATGAAGGTGCTGGCCATCGGCGGCGGCACCGAGGAGGTGCTGGCCGAGCTGGCGGCCAAGCGGCTGGGGTTCACCTCATGAGATCCCACGGCAACCCCGTGCAGGCGTCGCGGTTGCCCGCCGCGCAGGTGCTCCGCAGGCACCACGCTGCCGCGGGACCCCGCGGCGGCTCGGCGGGAGCCCGGGCATGACCGTCCTGCCATCCACAGTAGACACTTCCGTTCCAGGCTTCGCGGCGAACCGGGAGGCGATGCTGGCCAAGCTGGCCGCGCTGGAGGCCGAGCACGCCAAGGCGGTGGCCGGCGGCGGGCCGAAGTACACCGAGCGGCACCGGGCCCGCGGCAAGCTGCTGGCCCGGGAGCGGATCGAGCTGCTGCTGGACGAGGACTCGGCGTTCCTCGAGCTGTCCCCGCTGGCCGGCTACGGCACTGAGTACCCGGTCGGCGGCAGCCTGGTGACCGGCATCGGGGTGGTCAGCGGGGTGGAGTGCCTGGTCAGCGCCAACGACCCGACGGTGCGCGGCGGGGCCAGCAACCCGTGGTCGGTGCAGAAGGCGTTCCGGGCCGCGCAGATCGCGGCCGAGAACCGGCTGCCGACCATCCACCTGGTGGAGTCCGGCGGCGCCGACCTGCCCAGCCAGAAGGAGATCTTCATCCCGGGCGGCCGGATCTTCCGGGACCTGACCCGGGCCTCCGCGGCCCGGCAGCCCAGCATCGCGCTGGTCTTCGGCAACTCCACCGCCGGCGGCGCCTACCTGCCGGGCATGTCGGACCACGTGGTGATGATCAAGCAGCGGTCCAAGGTGTTCCTCGGCGGGCCGCCGCTGGTCAAGATGGCCACCGGCGAGGAGTCCGACGACGAGTCGCTGGGCGGCGCACAGATGCACGCCCGGGTCTCCGGGCTGGCCGACTACCTGGCCGAGGACGAGCCGGACGCGATCCGGATCGGCCGCCGGATCATGGCCCGGCTGAACTGGCGCAAGCAGGGGCCGGCACCGGCCACGGCGTTCGAGGAGCCGCGGTACGACGCCGAGGAGCTGCTCGGCATCGCACCGGAGGACCTGCGGATGCCGTTCGACCCGCGGGAGGTGGTCGCCCGGGTGGTGGACGGCTCGGCGTTCGACGAGTTCAAGCCGGAGTACGGCGGCAGCCTGGTCACCGGCTGGGCCACCGTGCACGGCTACCCGGTCGGGATCCTGGCCAACGCCCGCGGCGTGCTGTTCTCCGCCGAGTCGCAGAAGGCGGCCCAGTTCATCCAGCTGGCCAACCAGGTCGACACCACGCTGCTGTTCCTGCACAACACCACCGGCTACATGGTCGGCCGGGACTACGAGCAGGGCGGCATCATCAAGCACGGCGCGATGATGATCAACGCGGTGTCGAACTCGACGGTGCCGCACATCTCGGTCATGATGGGCGCGTCCTACGGCGCCGGGAACTACGGTATGTCCGGCCGGGCGTACGACCCGCGGTTCCTGTTCGCCTGGCCCAGCGCCAAGTCCGCGGTGATGGGGCCGGCGCAGCTCGCCGGGGTGCTGTCCATCGTGGCCCGGGCCGCCGCGGCGGGCCGCAGGCAGGACTACCGCGAGGAGGACGACGCCGCCATGCGGGCCGCGGTGGAGAGCCGGATCGAGGCCGAGTCGCTGCCGATGTTCCTGTCCGGGCGGCTGTACGACGACGGGGTGATCGACCCCCGGGACACCCGCACGGTGCTCGGTATCTGCCTGTCGGTGATCCACAACGCCCCGGTGCGCGGCGCCGACCGGTACGGGGTGTTCCGCCCGTGAGGCCCGAGAGGCGACGGCGGGCGGGTGTCGCGGCGGGGAGTGGTTGCGGGGCGGAGCGAGCGTGGAGCCGACCAGTGACGTGCGGCAGGCGGCGGCGAGCGGGTGTCGCGGCGAGGAACGGTTGCGGGGCGGACCGAACGCGGAGCCGATCCATGACGTGCGGCGGGTGGCAGCGGTGAGCGGCGCGGGGGAGAAGCGGCCGATCAGCGTGCTGCTGGTGGCGAACCGCGGGGAGATCGCCCGCCGGGTCTTCCGTACCTGCCGTGAGCTGGGCATCGGGACCGTCGCGGTGTACTCC
>JBKOWA010000566.1:0-4035 GCA_046724155.1 Actinomycetota bacterium | reverse complement strand
AGGTAGCCCTGCCGCTCCAGCTCCCGTTCGATGCGGCGCAGTGCCGCAAGATCGTCCACCGCCTGGCGGCCCAGCAGCCGTTCGACCAGCTCGGGATCGACGTCGTCCAGCGAGGCCCCGGCGTACTGCTGATCGAGCATGGAATCCAGCTCGTCCAGGTCGGCCAGGTCCTGCAGCGCCGAGGTGGCGTCGCCCATGCCGAGTGGCTGGGCGCCGCTGATGTCCTCCCGGCCGCCCCAGCGCAGGTCGGGCCGCGCCGTGCGCAGCAGGTCGCCCAGCCTGGCCAGCTCCGAGGCCATCCCCAGGTCGCCGAGCGCGGAGTTCATCAGGTCGGACAGCTCCTGCCGCTGCTGGTCCGACAGCGAGTCGAGCAGCCGCTGCGCCGCCGCGGCCCGGCGCGCCAGCGAGTCGATCAGCTCGTCGATGTCGGCCGGGTTCTCCGGGAAGAACTGCCCGTGCTTGGCCATGAAGTCGGCGAACTGTTCGGGGGTGTGCCGGCCGCGGGCATGATCGTCCAGCATCCGGTTCAGGTCGGCCAGCATGTCGCGGACCCGTTGCAGGTCAGCCGGGGAGGCGCCCTCCAGCGCCTGCTTCATGCCGCGGAACTGGCTGTCGAGGACCTCCCGGCGCAGCAGGTCCCGGATCTGCTCGTACTTCTGGGCCGCCACGGGCGAGCGCCACCGGTAGTCCGAAAGCTGCCGGACCGCGCGGGCCGCATCGTTGGGCAGGGCGTCCAGCTCGGCCTCCGCGAGCCGCGCGGCGTCCGCCGGGTCGGGGAACAGCGCCCGGCGCTCCTCGTCCACGGCCTCGTCCAGCAGCCGCTTGACCCGGTCCAGGGTGCCGTCCAGCCGGCCCCGGTGCCGCAGCGCGCGCTGCTGCTGGCGCAGCCGGCGGCGCATCGTGTCCAGCCCGCGCAGGCCGTCCGCGCCCCGCCGCATCAGCCGGCGCAGGGCATCGGCCGGGCTGGACCCGGACAGCACCTCATCGCCGATCTCGACCAGCGCGCGCCGCACGTCGAACGGCGGCTCCAGCGGGTCGCGCCCGCCGCGCCAGGGGCCGTAGCGCCAACCCGGTCCGGGCATGTCAGCTCCTGCCGTAGACCGACCGGCCGCCGGAGCTGTCGTCCTTGGACAGCCGCCGGTTCAGGTACAGCCCTTCGAGGGCGAACTCGACGGCGGCCGCGGCCGTCCCCGGGTCCTCGGTGCCGCCGTCCCGCTCCAGCCGGGACACCACGGTCGACAGGCCGGGGAACGGGCCGACCTGGCGGAGCAGCTCGGCGGCGGGCACCAGGTCCCCGGTCACCACGGTGACGCCCTCGTCGAACTTGCGCTGCAGCGGGGACAGGTCCACCCCGGCCAGCCGGGCCCGGAAGGTCTCCGCAGTGGCCCGGCGCAGCAGGTGGGCCAGCACCTCCAGCTCGCGGTCCTCGTCGGCGTCGTCGAACTCGACCTTGCCCCGGCTGGCCGGCGCCACCGCGGCCAGGTCGGACACCCGGGCCACCGCCAGCGGCTCCCCGCTCACCGCGGCCCGTCGCACCGCGGAGGCGGCCACCGTCTCCACCCCCGCGATCGCGAACCGTGCGCTCACCCCGGAACGCTGGTCCACCGCGGGCGACTCGCGCACCGCACGGGTGTACCGGGCGATCACCTCGATGAGGTGGTCCGGCACCACCGGCGCCGCATGGCTGGCGTCGGCGTCCCAGATCACCCGTGCCTCCTGCCGGATCAGCGCCACCTCGTCGGCCAGGTTCAGCGGGTAGTGAGTGCGCACCTCGGCGCCGAAACGGTCCTTCAGCGGGGTGATGATCCGGCCCCGGTTGGTGTAGTCCTCGGGGTTGGCCGAGGCGATCATCAGCAGGTCCAGCGGCAGCCGCAGGGTGTATCCCCGGATCTGGATGTCCCGCTCCTCCAGCACGTTGAGCAGCGACACCTGGATCCGTTCGGCCAGGTCGGGCAGCTCGTTCACGCTGAAGAGGCCGCGGTTGGTACGCGGGATGAGCCCGTAGTGCACGGTCTCCGGGTCGCCCAGGGTGCGGCCCTCGGCCACCTTGATCGGGTCGACGTCGCCGATCAGGTCGCCGACGCTGGTGTCCGGCGTGGCCAGCTTCTCGCCGTACCGCCGCGACCGGTGCAGCCAGTCGACCGCGGTGGCGTCGCCGCGCTCGGCGGTCAGCGCCTGGCAGCGGCGGCACACCGGGGACTGCGGGTCGTCGTTGATCTCGCAGCCGTTGACCACGGGCACCCACTCGTCCAGCAGCCCGATCATGGTGCGGATCAGCCGTGTCTTGCCCTGGCCCCGCTCGCCGAGCAGCACCAGGTCGTGGCCGGCGAGCAGGGCTCGCTCGACCTCGGGCAGGACGGTGTCACCGAAACCGACGATGCCGGGGAACGGCGACTCGCCTGCGGCCAACCGGGTGAGCAGGTTCTGCCGCACCTCAGTTTTGACCGAACGCACCGTGTAGCCGGCTTGCCGGAGCTGGCCGAGGGTGGAGATCGCGGGAGGGGTCACGTCACTGACCGTACGTCCGGAATGGCATCTCGCGCACCCGTTGTGGCGGCCCCGGCAGGCCGGCTTGACCGGCGCTTGACCGCTGCTTGACCGGGCTCCATCGACCCCTGAGTGGGTGGAGCCCAGGCCGGCCCGGCCGCCCGGCCGGGGTCGTCGGGGCACCAGCGGGCCCGCCAACGCCGTGCCGTGGGCCGGGTCAGGCGCGCCGTACCAGGCGCGCAGGCCGGGTGGATGGCACGATATCGGACGTGATCCTGGTCACCGACGACGACGTCCACCGCGCCCGCGCCGTACTCGACGGCGCCGTCCGCACCACCCCACTGGAACCGTCGCTGGTTCTCGGCTCCCTGGTCGGCGGCCCGGTGCTGCTCAAGTGCGAGAACCTGCAGCGCACCGGGTCTTTCAAGATCCGCGGCGCGTACCTGCGGATCTCCCGGTTGAGCCGGCAGGAGCGGGCCAACGGGGTGGTGGCCGCCAGCGCCGGCAACCACGCGCAGGGGGTTGCGCTGGCCGCGTCCATGCTGGGCACCACCGCACAGGTGTTCATGCCGACCAACGCGCCGCTGCCGAAGATCGCCGCCACCAGAGGCTACGGCGCGACGGTGACGCTGGTGGGCCGGACCGTCGAGGACGCGCTGGTGGCCGCGCAGGAGTACGCCGCCGAGCAGGGCGCGGTGTTCCTGCACCCGTTCGACCACCCGGACGTGATCGCGGGCCAGGGCACGGTCGGGCTGGAGATCCTGGAACAGTGCCCCGAGGTGAAGACCATCCTGGTCAGCGTCGGTGGCGGGGGCCTGGCCTCCGGGATCGCCGCCGCGGTCAAGGGCACCAAGCCGGACGCCCGGATCGTCGGGGTGCAGGCCACCGGCGCCGCGGCCTTCCCGCCTTCGCTGGCGGCCGGGCATCCGGTGCGGCTGGGCAACCTGGCCACGATGGCCGACGGCATCGCGGTGGGCCAGCCGGGCGAGCTCACGTTCGCTCATGT
Organism: Actinomycetota bacterium; assembly: GCA_046724155.1. Lineage (GTDB taxonomy): Bacteria > Actinomycetota > Actinomycetes > Mycobacteriales > JACQDL01 > JBKOWA01. The sequence goes on along the minus strand of JBKOWA010000566.1, from coordinate 542 downwards.
GCGCGAGCTCGTCGACACCGTCGTGACGGTCTCCGAGGAGGCACTGTCCCGTGCGCTGCTGCTCTGCCTGGAGCGGTCCAAGCTGGTCGTCGAGCCGGCCGGGGTGGCCGCCGTTGCGGCGCTGCTCGCCGAGCCGCTGGCGTTCGCGCCGCCGGTGGTCGCGGTGCTCTCCGGCGGCAACGTCGACCCGGTCCTGCTGCTGAAGGTCATCCAGCACGGTATGGCGTCGGCCGGGCGCTACCTGTCCTTCCGGCTGCGGCTGGTCGACCGGCCGGGCGAGCTGGCCCGGCTGCTGAGCCTGCTCGCCGAGCTCGGCACCAACGTGCTGGACGTCGAGCACCTGCGCACCGTCCCGCGGCTGAACCTCGGCGAGGTCGAGGTGGCGATCTCGCTGGAGACCCGCGGGGAGGATCACTGCGACACCGTGCTGAGCGCGCTGCGTGACGCCGGCCACACCCTTGTCTTCAGCTGAGAGCTCCGGTCCCGCATGCCGGTCGGCCCATCGGGTAGTAGCCGTTGGGAGTCACGGACAGTAGTCCATG
>JBKOWA010000174.1:0-7116 GCA_046724155.1 Actinomycetota bacterium | reverse complement strand
CACGCCGCTGAACTCGCTGCTGATCCTGGCCAGGCTGCTCGCCGACAACCCGTCGGGGAACCTGTCCGCCGAGCAGGTGGAGTTCGCCAGGACCATCCACTCGGCCGGTTCGGACCTGCTCCAGCTGATCAACGACATCCTCGACCTGTCCAAGGTGGAGGCCGGCAAGATGGACGTCCGGCCGTCCGACGTGGCACTGCCCGGCCTGGTCGAGTACGTGGAGGCCACGTTCCGCCCGCTGACCGCGGACAAGGGGCTGCGGTTCACCGTCCGGGTGGAGCCCGACGTCCCCGCCACGGTGCACACCGACGAGCAGCGGCTGCAGCAGATCCTGCGCAACCTGGTGTCCAACGCGGTGAAGTTCACCGAGCGCGGGGAGGTGGCGCTGCGGATCTCCCGGGCGGACCGGTCGGTGCTGCGCACCTCCGCGCTGCGGCGGGCGCCGTCGGTGCTCGGGTTCCACGTCATGGACACCGGCATCGGCATCCGCGAGGACAAGCTGAGGGTGATCTTCGAGGCGTTCCAGCAGGCGGACGGCACCACCTCCCGCCGCTACGGCGGGACCGGGCTGGGGCTGTCGATCTCCCGGGAGATCGCCCGGCTGCTCGGCGGCGAGATCCACGTGCAGTCCCGGATCGGCCACGGCTCGACGTTCACCCTGTACCTGCCGGCGACCGTGCGCGCTGCGGCGCCGGAGCCGGACACCAGGCCGATCGCGGAGTCGCTGACCGAGGAGTCCGAGGACCCGGTGGTGGTGCACGACGCGCTGGCCGAGCCCGACGCGGCCGAGCCGGCGACCTTCGACCGGGTCGACGACGACCGCAGCGTGATCACCGTGCAGGACCGGGTGCTGGTGGTGGCGTGCGACTCGCCGATGGTGGCCCGCACGTCGGTGGACGCGGGTCGGGTCAACGGCCTGCGGGTGGTGGTGGAGTCGCAGCCGGATGCGGCACTGCGCCGGATCCAGCAGCTGTCCCCGGCCGCGGTGGTGGCCAGCGCCAGCATGCCACCGGTGGACGGCCAACCGCTGCTGGCCCGGCTGAAGGCGTCGGCCGAGCTGCGGCACGTGCCGGTGCTCGTGGTGCTGCCGCCCGGCACGCAGGAGTCCGCCCGGGAGGCCATGCTGGGCGGCGCCTACGACGCGGTGATCAGCCGACCGAACGGGTCCGGCACGGTGGCCGTGGCGGAGGCGGTGGCCCGGCTGGCCACGTTCGCCGGTCGCAAGGTGCGCCGGCTCCTGGTGGTCGGGCCGGCGGCGTTGCCGGACTGGCCGGACGTGGCGGTGCACCGGGCGGCGGGCCTGGCCGAGGCGCTGGGCACGCTGGCCGAGGGCGACCTCGACGCGGTGGCGGTCGTGGCCGGCGTCCCGGTGGTGGACATGACCGGGCTGCTGGACTGGCTGCGGGCGCACCCGCGGCACCCGCAGCTCCCGGTGGTGGTCTACCAGCCGCAGCCGCCGGCCAAGCTGCGCAAGCTGGCCGCGGCGTTGCCGGCGCACCTCGTGTCGGACGAGGACGAGCTGCGCGACCGGATCACCATGGTCCTGCACCGGGCGGCCGGCGAGCCGGCGGGGGCCGTCGCGGTGGAGAACGACGAGGTCCTGGTCGGCCGGCGGGTGCTGATCGTGGACGACGACGTCCGCAACGTCTTCGCGCTCACCTCGGCGCTGGAGCAGCGTGGCGTCGAGGTGCGGTACGCCGACAACGGGCGGGCCGCGATCGACGCCCTGGAGCAGGACCTCGCCGTTGACCTGGTGCTGATGGACATCATGATGCCGGGGATGGACGGCAACGAGACCACGGCCGAGATCCGCTCGCGGCCGGAGTTCGCCGACCTGCCGATCATCGCGCTGACCGCGAAGGCGATGCGCGGCGACCGGGAGAAGTCACTCGCCGCGGGCGCGTCGGACTACATCACCAAGCCGGTTGAGGTGGAACATCTGTTGCGAGTACTGCGCATCTGGCTTAACCGGTAGTGTCGCGTGATCACGGACGGGCGGGGACGGGCGTAGGGGAAACGGGTGCGCTCGGCAGCGAGGAGGGCGTACTGATCATGCCGCCGCGGCGGCCAGGGCGCCGGTGAGGTAGGGCCAGTGACGGACAGAGCCAAGATCCTGCTGGTCGATGACCGGCCGGAGAACCTGGTCGCCCTCGAGGCCATCCTCGGCACGATGGACTACGTGCTGGTCCGCGCCCGGTCCGGGGACGAGGCGCTGAAGGCGCTGCTGACCGACGAGTTCGCGGTGATCCTGCTGGACGTGTCGATGCCGGGCATGGACGGGTTCGAGACGGCGGCGCACATCAAGCGCCGGGAGAAGACCCGGGACATCCCGATCATCTTCCTGACCGCCGTGAACAACGAGCCGCACCAGGCCTTCCGCGGCTACGCGGCGGGCGCCGTCGACTACATCGCCAAGCCGTTCGACCCCTGGGTGCTGCGGGCGAAGGTCGCTGTCTTCGTGGACCTGTACCTGAAGAACCGCCAGCTCCGCGAGCAGGCCGCACTGCTGCGCCGGCAGCTCGGCAGCACCACCGGCGAGGCGGCCGCCGGCATGCTGGCCGAGCTGTCCGAACGGCTGGCCGCGGTCGAGGGCCAGGCGGCCGAGCTGGCCGACGAAGCGCTGCCGACCTCTGCCGCAGCCGCGGTCAAGGAGCTGCGGCAGCGGCTGGCGTACCTGCGTGAGATGATCGACGCGCTCCCCGTGGAGCCGACCGGCTGACCCCGGCCGGTCCGGGCTGGCTCACGTGGGGGGCGAGCGTTCCTGCGGCTCCCCGGGCCCGACCCGGCGCCGGCTTACTGGTCGCGGCGTCAGCAGCGGGCGAACCCTCCGCTCGGCCGGCAGGCGCCGCCGGCAGTCCCGCCGTGCCCGCACCGCCTCGATGGCGACACCGCCGCGATGTCCTCGCTCGACCCCAGACGCTGACACGTCCCTGACCGTTGCCCGGAGATATACCCGTCCGGACTCCGGAACGCCCATTCGGGGAGGGGCATCAATGAGAACCGGACCAGAACGGACTTAGCCAGTCAGGTTTCTCGATTGTCAGGGCTGCCCAAGAGCGGCCCAGGGTCGGTCCAGCGGCGGCCGAGCGGACAGCGGGCCGGTTGGCGGCGTCCGATGGGCCCATCTGGTCGAAGGCGGCCAGATACCGGCCGAGGATCCACGACCCGCTCGAGCCAGTTGGCGACGGTAGGCTACCGCTCGGCGACGTTCCGCTACCGGCTGACCGCTCAGAGGCGGCATCTGGGCCGAGGTTAGCCAACCTGGCGCCGGGTTGGGACCGCCCACCGCGGAGGTGGAGCCGGGTCGGCACACTGGGCCGTCCGGCCCCCATGGCGTTGGGCAGCCGCACAACCCGGAGACCATTTTGATGTACGGCAGGTTAACGACGGGGATGCCGACGTTTCCTAGGGTTTTCCCATACCGGCCACCGCGGCGCCGGATCACCGTCCGTCCTACCGATGGGAAGTGACAATGACCATAGCCCTGAACAGGGAAATCATCAGGGGCGCGGCGCGCGGCCGACGGTGGCTTCAGGAAAACAACCTGCCGTACAGCGACGAGATCCCCCTCCGGGCCTCCGGCGGGCAATTCACCGAAGGCGGTCACTACGGCATCGAGGTGCCCGTGGTGAACAACTTCAAGGTCCTGCAGGCGACCCTGGAGATGTTGCAGCAGGAGGGGCTGCCGGTCACCCGTTTCAACGAGACGCTGGGCGCGTTCCTGCTGTCCGACGCCGAGGTCCAGGACATGCTGGACCTGTGCCGGGAAAGCGGTGTCGGGATGGTCTTCGCGCTGGGCCCGCGCCCGGAGTACGACCGGAAGGCGGCCTTCTACCGGGGTGGCTTCGGGGCGTCCCAGGGCCGCCGGGTGAACAACAACGACGCGATAGCGCAGTCGGCTGAGGAGGCGATCCGGCTCACCGAGCTGGGCTGCCGCGGTCTGATCGCCTACGACCTCGGCATCATGCGCATGCTGTCCGACATGAAGAAGGCCGGCGTGCTGCCGGCCGATCTGATCCTCAAGGCCTCCTCGCACTGCATCGTGTCCAACCCGCTGACCGCGAAGGTTTACTGGGAGAACGGTGCGACCAACGTCACCACCATGCACGACCTCGGCCTGGCCGTGCTGCAGGACATACGGGCGCTGTCGCCGGAGCTGGTTATCGACCTGCCGACCGACGTGTACGGCACGAAGGGCGGCTTCATCCGGTTCTACGAGGTGCCCGAGCTGGTGCAGATCTGTTCGCCGATGATGCTCAAGATCGGGGCCAGCGCCCAGGCGCACCCGCACGACCCGGTCAACGAGAACACCATCCGGCAGCGGGTGCAGCGGATAGCGCTGTGCCTGGACTACCTGAGCAAGAGTGACACCGAGGCCAAGTACATCGATGACCTGTCGCCGCAGCGCTGCGTGCCGGTAGCCGTCTAGCCGGCGTGAAGGGGCCCGGTCCCGGAACGCCGGGCCCCTTCCGCCATCCCGCGCCACCGCCTTGAACTCGGCACCGCCTTTGAACTCGCCACCGCCTTGAACTCGCCATCGCCTTGAAAGGGGCCTCCGGTCCGTCATGGACTTTCTGTTTGACGAGAGACTGACGCGCCTGCGGGACAGCGGCCGCGACGTCGGACGCAGGTGGGTCGAGCCGACCGTGGCGAGCCGCGACCGGCAGGCGAGCTGGCACCCGGAGCTGTTCCGCGCCCTCGCCAGGGTCGGGCTCACCAGCCTGGTGCTGCCCGCCAGCTACGGTGGCCGCGCGCTCAGCGTGTTGGAGGCCGTCGCGCTCCTGGAGGGCTTCGGTGAAGGCGGGACAGACGCCGGGCTGGCCTTCGCGCTCGGCGTGCACGGCGTGCTGTGTGGCGCGCCGATCAGCACCCTGGGCACGCTGACGCAGCGGGACCGCTACCTGCCCAGCCTCGCCACCGGTGAGCAGCTCGGCGCGCTCGCACAGTCCGAGGTGGACGGGGGCGCCACCACCACCGGGGCCGGCGTCAGCGCGGTCCGCACCGGGGACGGCTGGGAGCTCACCGGTACCCGGCCGAACGTGGTGAACGCCCCGTTCGCCGACCTCTTCCTGGTCACCGCCGCCACCGGAGCCGGCGGGCGGACCGCGTTCCTGCTCGACCGGGGCACCCCCGGGCTCGATGTGGTGCCCGACCCCGAGCCGGTCGCGCTGCGGACCGCCCCGGCCGGCGAGCTGGTGCTGACCGGCTGCCAGGTCTCCACGGACGCGGTGCTGGGCACTCCCGGCGCGGCGAACAACGAGCTGGTCCCGCTGCTGGCCGCGCTGGACCGGACCTGCCTGCTCGCCCCCTGGCTGGGCATCCTGCGGGTGGTGGCGGTCCAGACCCTGGCCCGGGTGGCGGAGCAGCCGCTGTTCGGCGGCCCGCTGGCCCGGTCGCAGGCGGTCCGGTTGGCCGTCGTGGACCTGCAGACCCGGGCCGAGCTGGGTGCCTCGCTGCTGTACCGGGCGGCCTGGCAGCTCGGCCGGCTGAACCGCGCACCCCGGCTGGACTCCGCAGCGGCCAAGTTGTTCCTGGTCGGTGCGGTCCGGGACGCGCTCGCCACGGCCGCCGGGTTCACCGGGATCGCCCCGCCCCCGGTGCTGGAGCGGGCCGGCCGTGACGTGCTCGCCCTCGCCGGATGCGGTGGCGGCGATGAGGTACTGCGCTCGGTGGTCGCCGGTGCGCGTCTGGAGCTTGGCTAGGTTTCGTATCGCACCCGGGAGTGCTCGATGGACTTCTCACTCGACGAGGCTGGGTCTCGTCTGATCGCAGAGTTGGACCGGCGGTTCGCCGGGATAGCGGCCCGGGCCGCGGCCGCCGACGCGGCCGGCGCGCTGCCCGCGGAGAACTGGCGGGAGGTCGTGGACAGCGGCTACCTGCGGGTGTTCCACCCCACCGAGATCGGTGGCCTCGGCGTCGACGGGGTCACCCAGGCGATGGCGATGGAGAGCCTGGCCAGGGCCTGCCCGAGCACCTTCTGGTCGGTCACCATGTCCGGGCTGGTCTGCGCCAAGCTGATCCACACCTACGGGAACCTGACCGACCACCGCGGGCTGCTCAAGGATCTGCTGCGCGGCAAGCGGCTGGCCTGCTTTCCGGTGGTGGAGCGGACCTCGGGCAGCGACGCCGGCACGTACACCACGACGGTGCGCCAGGACGGCGACAGCTACCTGATCAGCGGCGAGAAGGCCAGGATCACCAACGCGACGACCGCGGACCTGGGCGTGGTGTTCTGCCGGCTCGAGGGGCACGAGTCCGGCTGGTGCTACGCGTTCGTCGACCTGCGCCAGCCGGGCGTTGAGACGTACGCGATGCCGCACATGGGGCTGCGCGCGATGTCCTGGGGCGGGCTGCTGTTCGACCAGGTCCGGGTGGAAGCCAAGAATGTGGTGCCGGTCCGGCTCGAGGAGTTCCCCGAGGGCATGGCCTGGGGGTGGCTGTTCATCTCGATCGCCTCCGTCGCCATCGCCGAGTCGGCGCTGCAGCACGCGGTGGAGCACGCCCGCGCCCAGGTCGCCTTCGGCCGCCCGCTGGCGCACATGGAGGGCGTGCAGGCCGCGCTCGCGGAGATGCGCACCGAGATCGACGCGGCCCGGCTGCTGGCCTACCGCTGTGCCTGGCACCGCAACCGGGGCTCGCTCGTGCAGGACCTGGTCGGCATGCTCAAGCCGTACGCCACCGAGATGGCGGTGCGGGCGACCAACCGGGCGGTGCAGATCCTCGGTTCCTGGGGGCTGACCCCGCCGCACCCGGTCGAGCGGCTCTACCGGGACGCGCCGATGAACGTGATCGGCGGCTTCGCCTCGAACCGGCTCCGCGAGCTGGTCGCCGAGCAGCTCGGCCTGCAGCCGACCTACCAGGCGTTCGACTGGCTGTCGCCGACCGGCCTGAACCAGGACGGCAGCGAGCAGCCGGCCGACGCCCTGACCCTGGTGGGGAGATAACCCGATGTCTGATGCGTACACCATCGCGCTGCTGCCGGGCGACGGTATCGGCGGCGAGGTCGTCGGGCACACCCGGCAGGTGCTGGAGGCGGCGGCCGAGCAGGACAACCTGGCGCTGGCCTTCGACGAGGTTCCCGGTGGCGCGCAGTACTTCCTGGCCCACGGCCGGGAC
>JBKOWA010000088.1:0-9208 GCA_046724155.1 Actinomycetota bacterium | reverse complement strand
GTCTTGGGTCTGGTCCTTGCCGGCTCCTCACGGGTGGGCGGCGGCCCGTGGTTCGGTGATGCTGATGGCCGCGAGGAAGCGTTCGAGGGTGTAGATGGCGACCCGTGCCGCGGGGGACCATCTCGTGCCGACGAGGTCGAACATGTGGTCGGTGTGTGGCAGGTAGACCGCGGTCACCGGCACCCCGGCCTGTTCGAGTCGCGCCTGTAGCTGTCGGACCGCGGCGACCGGTGCCATCTCGTCGTGGGTGCCGTGCATGAGTAGCGTCGGGGGGCACTGGGCGTGGAGATAGGTCAGCGCGCTGGCCTGGGCGTAGCGCTCGGGCACCGTGTCGGGGGTGCCGCCGGTGAGCAGGATGCTGCGGCCGCCGTAGGAGAGGAACTGCAGCCGCAACCTGGCCGCGTTGTCGCCGAACAGCCGGACCAGCGTCCGGGACGGCGGCGCTGTCCAGTCCGGTGGCGGGTCGTCCGGGCTGCAGGTCTTGTCCTGGCCGGTGTGCCAGTACATGGTGTCCAGGCTCACCTGCCCGTACAGCGACGCGACGGCGGCTACCCGCAGGTCGGAGCCGGTCAGCTCGGGCGGGCGGACCGCGGGTGCGTGGTTGCCGTAGGCGCCCAGCAGCGCCAGGTGCCCGCCGGCGGATCCCCCGACGAGCACGATCCGGTCGGGGTCGATGCCGAGCTCGGCGGCGTGGTCGCGCACCCACGCGACCGCGCGCAGCCCGTCGGCCGCCATGCCGGGTACGTCGGCTTGCGGGTACAGCCGGTACGCGACGTTGACGATCACGTGCCCGCGAGAGGCCAGGTGCCGGAACAGGGGCCGGGTCGCGAAGTCCTTGTCGAGCAGCATGTAGCCGCTGCCATACAGGTAGACCACCGCGACCCGGGACGGGGTCACGCCGGCCGGTGGCTGCCAGACGTCGCAGCGCAGGACATGGTCCGTGCCGGGCACGGTGGCGAACGCAACGTCCCGGCGCAGCCGCGGCTGCGCGCTGTTCGCCAGCCGCCCGGTCCACCAGCGGCGGACCATGCCAGACCGTAGCCGGGCCGGGATTCGGTCGTCCCAGCCGGGACCGAGCGCACCAGCCAGGTCCACCCGGGCAGTGCCGACCCGCACGATGACCGCGATCGCACCGACCGCGGCCAGCCCGGCCGGAACCGCCACCCACCACGACCCGTACCCCGCACCGACACCGGCGAGCACGGCGGCGATCACCGCGATGAACGGCACATACCCGACTGCCAGCGCCTTCCAGATGATCAGGTATATACCGACCGGCCGCCACCGGAACGGCACGTACAGCAACGAGCACCACACCAGGAGCAGGAACGCAACGGCGATGCCCAGCCCAGTCATCGCAAGCCACCTCGATCCGCGACCGCCATGAGCGCAGGGGCTCACAGGTAGCCCTGACCTGCCCGACGAACCCCGGCCCCGGCCCACATGCTCCGCAGACCCACGTACCCCACCAGGGCCGAAGGTCCCGTCAAGGAGCATCAGGAGTGGCCCGTGCGACGGCCCCGGCGCTCGGGTACCGGGCCGCGGCATGCCCCACCTCGTGGCGTTACCGCCGGATGTTGTCGTACCTCGCTCGTATGGTGGCGCCATGCCGAGTGGGGAGCACGAGACGCCGATCGCGTTGGCCAAGCTGGATCCGGGTCTGGTGGTATGGCTGTTGGCGCACCTGTTCGATGTCAAGGTGCCGGACTACGACCATGCCCGCGCGCAGCCGACCGATGTGCGGGTGGTGGTCCCGCGCACCTACCACGCCGATGGCATGCTGCTGTTCTGCGATGCGGTCGACGATCCGGTGCTGGCGGTGGTGCTGGAGGTCCAACGCGGCTGGGATCCCGGCAAGCGGTGGATGTGGAAGCTCTACGTGGCCCAGTTGGAGGTCGAGCTGACGGTCAACGTCGCGCTGGTGGTCGACTGTCCCGATCCCGCGATCGCCCGGCGGTACCGGGGCCTGTTCGAGGGCGAATGGCTCAGCCTGCTGCTGCGGCCGTTCATCCTTACGCCGCACGATGTGCCGCTGGTCGTCGATGTGGAGCTGGCCCGGGCCAACCCGGCGCTGGCGGTGTTCTCGGCGATCTGCCATGGCGGCGACGCGGACGTGGATGAGATGTTCCCGGCGCTGGCGCAGGCGCTGCGAGCGCTCGGCCCGAAGAACGCGATCTTGTATCATGACATAGTGCTGGCCGGGCTGCCGCAGGCACCCCGAGCACGTTGGGAGGCTTACATGAGCACCACCACCGGCTCCGAGTTCCGCAGCGAGCTGCTGCGTGATTCCGATCTCCGGGGTCAGGCTCTGGGTGAGGCTCGCGCAGTGCTCACCGTGCTCGACGCACGAGGGGTGCCCGTGCCCGAGGCTGTCCGCGAGCAGATCCTCGCCTGCACCGACCTGGCTCAACTCGACACCTGGCTCCGCCGCGTCGCCGCCGCCGCCACCGCCGACGACGTCGTCCGCCCGTAACTCACCCATCAGCGGCTGGCGATCCTCGGTCACCCCGACCTGGTGGGGACGCCAGACCCTGTTGGGCGCCGACGGTGCTGTCAGTCAGCTGGTCTGCGGCTTTCCTGCGCTCTGATGCATCGGGCGGCGAAGAATACCGGCATTCGAGCCGAGTCCAGCTGCTGGTCCAGCCACTCGGCAGGCGGGTCGGGTTCGGAGACGGCGTCCAGCCACAGGCCGTGGTGCCGCAGCTTGTTCAGGTACGTCGAGACCATCCGGTGATTGGTCCCGACCTGGCGGCGCAGCGTTGACCTGGCCGCCCCGGGGCGCCTCCTCGCGGTAGCTGCCCGAGCCCGGCCAGGATCCGGCGACACCGGCACCGCCAGGAAAGCACGGTGCAGGATGCAGAACACGAACCGGCCGCCGACTGCGAGCAGTCGAGACACCAAGGCCACCGCGCCATCGAGATCGTCGATGTCGGACAACCCGAAGCCGCACACCACCGCATCGAACCGCTCACCCCCCAACAACCCCGCAGCGGCCACGTCGGCCTGCAGGTACCGGATCCCCAACGCACGGGCGCGCTCGGCCGCTTCTGCCCGCTCGATCAGCACGCCGGAGACATCGACGCCGGCGACCCGCCCACCAAGCTCGGCCAGCCTGCGGGTCACCCGACCGTGGCCGCAGGCCAGGTCGAGCACCCGAGCGCCCCCGATGTCGCCGACCAGATCCAGCAGCGCCACGGTGGCCGGATCATCGCAAGCATCGCTCCAACCCGCCGTGTAGAACTCGGCCACCGCGTCGTACCGCGCTACCACCCCTCGAGCCTACAAGATCATCATCAATCTGGGTGAGGCGGATGGGTTGCCGCCGGTGGACTGGGCGGGAGTTGTCGAGAAGCTCGACGCGGGGTCGGCGCCGGCTCCGGACGGGGCGAACTCCCGCACGACCTGGCTGGCCACTGTTAACGAGGACGGCAGCCCCCATGTGACTGCGGTCGGTGCCCTCTGGCTGGACGGCGCGTTCTGGTTCCAGACGGGCACGGGTACGCGCAAGGGCCGCAACCTTGCGCGCGATCCGCGGTGTTCGGTCGCGGTGTCGATCCGCGACGCGGACGTGGTGATCGAGGGTGACGCGGCGCGGGTGACCGAACGGGGCGCATTGGCGCGCATTGCGAAGGCGTGGGCGGACAACGGATGGCCGGCGGAGCCCGACCAGAGCGGGTCGGGCATCACCGCACCGTTCAACGCACCATCGCAAGGGCCGCCGCCATGGAATGTGTATCGCATCGAGCCACGCTCGGCGACCGTGGTCTCGGCGGCGGAGCCGGGCGGCCTGACCCGCTTCCGCTTCTGACACTCCTCGATCGAGGCGATCGCCGCGCGTGAGCCGCAGGGGGTCGGTGGCGGGTGTTGGACAGCTGGCGGCGGACCCGGGGCATGCCGTTTGTGTGTGCAGCCGATGGTGACCTGGTGGTCGCGGCGGACCGCTCCGAACTGCAATAAGACTGATGAGAAGGACGCGGTGCTGATCGCCCGGTTGACCACGCAGTTGCGTTGCTACATGCCGGAGCCGGTGGATGGGACCTGGGGGCGGTTGCGGCACCTGGGCACCCGCCGCGAACAGTTGATCACGAGGCGGGCGGCCGGACTCAGCAGAGTCGGCCGAGCCGGTGGGACGAGGGCCGAGTGCAGCGGATGCGCTGGTGACCTGGTTGGGGGGCTGGCCGAGTTGCGCGATGCTGGCTAGATTCCGTGGCGGTGCGGCCTGTGGCGGTCGCCCCTTGCATGGGGAGCAGCGTATGCGCACAGCGGGGCGGGTCCGACCGCGCGTGCGGGGGAGGCGGCGGCTGTGTGCCGTCCTGGCCGTCATCGCCGCGCTGGCAGCCGCCGTCGGCTTGGCGTTGCCCGCGGCGGCGACGCCGCAGCGGCACGGCCGCATGCCGGGTGCCGAGCACTCGGTTCGGGGACCGGTCACCGGACAGAAGTTCTACTTCGTCATGGTCGACCGGTTCGCCAACGGCGATTCCGGCAACGATACCGGTGGCATCCGGGCGGTCGCCTCGACAACGGCTACGACCCGACCGCCAAGGGCTTCTACCAGGGCGGCGACCTGCGCGGCCTGCAGAGCCGGCTGGACTACATCAAAGGTCTCGGCGCCGACGCCATCTGGCTGACGCCGATCTTCAAGAACAAGCCGGTGCAGCTCGAGGACGGCCCATCGGCCGGCTACCACGGTTATTGGATCACCGACTTCACCCGGGTCGACCCGCACCTGGGCACCAACCAGGAGCTGTTCGATCTGATCAAGGCTGCGCACCAACGCGGGATGAAGGTCTTCTTCGACATCATCACCAACCACACCGCGGACGTCATCGGCTACACCTCGGGTGGGCGCCAGCCCTACGTCTCCAAGGACGCCTCGCCTTACATGACGGCGGCCGGCCAGCCCTTCGACGACCGTGACTACGCCGGCACGGGCAGCTTCCCGGCGCTCAACCCCACTGTCTCCTTCCCCTACACCCCGGTGCTCGACCCGTCGGAGCAGAACCTCAAGGTGCCGGCGTGGCTCAACGACGTCACGCTGTACCACAACCGCGGTGACTCGACCTTCACCGGCGAGAACTCCCAGTACGGCGACTTCGCCGGCCTCGACGACCTGTTCACCGAGAACCCCAGGGTCGTCCGGGGCATGACCGACATCTACCGGACGTGGGTCCAGCAGGCTGGTATCGACGGCTTCCGCATCGACACGATGAAGCACGTCAACGACGAGTTCTGGCAGGCCTTCGGCCCGGCCGTGCTGCAGTACGCCAAGACGCAGTGCAAGCCGAGTTTCTTCATGTTCGGCGAGGTCGCTCAAGACGGCAGCAGCGACACCCAGACCGCATTCGCGTCGCATTACACCACACACGACCAGATGCAGTCGGTGCTCGACTTCCCGTTCAAGGACGCCGCGCGCGACTTCGCGTCCAGGAACGGCTCGGCAGCGTCGCTGCGTGACTTCTTCACCCGCGACGACTGGTACACCGACGCCGACTCCAACGCCTACCAGCTGCCGACCTTCCTGGGCAACCACGACCAGGGCCGCATCGGCTCCTTCCTCCGGACCGACAACCCCGGTGCCTCCGACAGCGAGCTGCTGGCGCGCGACCGGCTCGCCCACGCGCTGATGTACTTCGCCCGGGGCAACCCGGTCGTCTACTACGGCGACGAGCAGGGCTTCACCGGCAGCGGCGGCGACCAGTTGGCCCGCCAGACGATGTTCGCCAGCAAGGTGCCGGAGTACCTCGATGACGACCTCATCGGGACGACGGCGACGCACGCGCAGGACAACTTCGTCACCTCGCACCCGTTGTACCGCTCGCTCGCCCAGCTCGCTGCGGTGACCGACGCGCACCCCGCGCTGCGGGACGGTGCGATGCAGAACCGCTACGCCAGCGACGGCCCCGGCATCTACGGGTTCTCGCGGCTGGACCGCAAGGAGCAGCGCGAGTACATCGTCGCGCTGAACAACAGCACCAGCGCCAAGACCGCCGCGATCCCGACGTACGTCGGCAAGCGTAACTTCTCGCTGCTCTACGGCTCGGCTGCCAGGCACGCCCGCACCGCGGCCGACCGCACCCTCACGGTGACGGTGCCGGCGCTGTCGGCCGTGGTCTACGAGTCGGACGGCCGCATCCCGCGCAGTCACGCCGCGCCGTCGGTGTCTCTGGATGCGCCGGAGGCCTCGAGCGTCTCCGTCAGCCGGATGCACGTCGCCGCGCAGGTCGGCGGCTCGGCGTTCGACGAGGTGACCTTCCAGCAACAGGTCGGTGACGGGGACTGGGAGAACGTCGGCACTGACGACAACGCGCCCTACCAGGTTTACCCCGACGTCAGCACGCTGCGGCCGGGCACGCCGCTGGCCTACCGCGCCGTGGTGCTCGACAACGCCGGGCACACCCGGGCGACCGCCGTACGCCGGACTGTGGTGCCCACCCCCGTGATCACCATCGAGTCGCCCGCCGAGGGCGGCAAGGTGCACGGCAAGGTCACCGTGACCGCGAGCGTCGACCCCGAGAGGGCCGACAACGTCGTGAGCTTCCAGCGCCGCGTCGCCGGCGGGGCCTGGACGCCGATCGGCACCGACTCCAGCTCGCCGACCTACACCGCGGTAGACGACCTCGACCCGCTCAACCTGACCGAGGGCACCGAGGTGGACTACCGCGCCACCATGGCGCTGCCGGGCGGGGGCACGGCGGTCTCAGCGATCCGCACGACCCGCTTTGCGCAGCCGCTGACGGAGTCGGTCGTCTACTACCACCGCACTGCCGGTGACTACGGGACGCCGCCGGACGGCTGGGGCCTGCACCTGTGGGGCAACGCGGTGGCCGACTCGGTGCTCGCCCAGGTGGGCTGGGACCACCCGTGGCAGCGGTCGGGCATCGACGGGCAGTGGGCGGTCTACCGGATCGCGCTCAAGGACGACAGCCAGCCGGTGAACTTCATCATGCACCTGCCCAACGGCGACACCGTCCCGGCGACCCGCGAGCCCGGCGGCGACCGGTCCTTCGTACCGGCGGACCACCAGGCGATCTGGCTCAAGCAGGGCGACCCGACGGTCTACACCAGCCAACCGTCTCTGCCCTGACACCCACCTACCAGCCCGATCACACGCTGCGACGGGGCCGCACCATCGCGTTCCTCACCGACACCGCCGGCATCCACCCGGGGGCTAGCTACGACCAGGGCAGCCGGGCACACGAGCTCGCCACGCCGGTGCTCGCCGCGCTGGCGGAGTCGGCGAGGAGGCAAAGAAGCGGCTTGCTGGTGCTGAGGGCCGGCTGCGGCGGGCGCGGCGCGTTGGCGTGCGTCCGTTGGGTGGGTAGGTCCGGATTGTACGGTGACGCGCGACCCGGCGTTCACCAACGGGTCGGCACGGGGTCACCTCGGGCGCCAAGGATGTGGTGTAGACCAGTTCCGCCCCGTCGGTACGGAGGTGTCATGAACTGCGACGTCACCCAGTCCGAAGTCTCCCGCCGTACCCTCGTCAAGGGCGCAGCCGCGCTCGGTGCCGCGACCCTGCTCGGCCAGGCTTTCCCCGGCCGTGCGTACGCGGCGAGCCCACGCCCGGCCGCGGCGCCGCTCACGCCGGTCCAGCACATCGTGATCTGCGCCGAGGAGAACCGCAGCTTCGACCACTACTACGGCTTCGCGTCCTGGGTCGGCTCGTACGGCGTGCCGGCCGGGTACACCCAGCCGAACGGCAGCGGCGGCACGGTTGCCCCGTACCACTTCACCTCGCTGTCCACATCGGACGTTACGCACTCCTGGTCGGGCATGCACAGCGAGTACGACGGCGGGCGGATGGACGGCTTCTACACCACCGGCGGGATCAACACGCTGGGCTACTACACCGCCCAGGACCTGCCGTACTACTACTCGCTGATCCAGAGCTACACCCTGTGCGTCAACTACTTCTGCTCGGTGCTCGGCCCGACCTACCCCAACCGGCTCTACCTGATGGCCGGCACCGCCGGCGGGATAACCAACAACAACCTCAACCGGCCCGGCGTGCTCAAGTACCCGATGATCCTGGACCTGCTCGATACGTACGGGGTCACCTGGAAGATCTACAACGTCGACTACGAGAGCATCCAGTCCGGCTGGAGCGACAACGTCGCGGAGTTCTTCGCCAACTGGCAGAGCGACCCGCGGGCAAAGGCCGGCAAGCAGGACTACCTCAACGACCTCGCGGCGGGCACGCTGCCGCAGGTCAGCTGGATCATCCCGGACGACCGGCTGGGCTGGGACGAGCACCCGCCCGCCAACATCGGCGTCGGGATGAACCTGCAGCAGGAGCTGATCACCGCGCTGCAGCAGTCCAGCGCCTGGGCCAGCTCGGCCTACCTGCTGACCTACGACGAGAGCGGCGGCTTCTTCGACCACGTGGCCCCGCCCCAGCTCGACGCGTACGGGCTCGGGCCGCGGGTGCCGACGTGGGTCATCTCGCCCTTCGCCCGCCCGGGCCACCTGGAGCCCACGGTGTACGAGCACAGCTCGACGCTGAAGTTCATCGAGGCCGCGTTCGGGCTGCCGACCCTGGCCTCGCTCAACCACACCTTCGACACCCGTACCCCCAGCAAGAACAACGACGCCGCCACCGGCCACTACGGCCCCCCGGCGCCGCCACGCGACGGCCTCACCTCGATCGGCAACCTTATGGAGTGCTTCCAGTTCTGAGCCCGTCCGCGGTCACGGTGCCAGCGTGCGTCGGTATCAATCTTGGCCGTGGGCAACCGTGGTGGGCGTCATAACGGTCGGTAGACCGATCCGCTGGTCAAGGTCTGCCCGGCGCCGCCGGGGTGCGCAACCGGCGGTGCCGGCGGGCCTCGCCAGCCGGTTTGCCCCATGCCACACAGGACGTTGCACGGATCTCTGGGCACCTGGACCGTCGGAGCGTCGGCGCCACACCTTGATGGACGCGAGCTGTTATGCCAGGTCAGGCGGTAGGTCGCGGTGTGGAGATGCGGGCCGGGAGTTGCGGATGTGGGCGGGAGCGGCGTCACGTTTGAGACTAATGCCAGAGACATTTACTTCATACCCTACGTGCAAGCGTGGCACTTGTGTCCGCTTTGCACGCGACGCCGTGGTCGATATGAGACGCTCTACACTCATGTGAGACCTTAGGCCGTGTTCGGTGATTTAGATGGAGAAGTGGGCGTATGTACTGCCGCATGTATCAGATGATTCCCGACATGATGCACATATAGTT